>NZ_JBEXDZ010000011.1:0-98378 GCF_040606085.1 Streptomyces sp. NPDC005485
GGCACCGTCATCCGTTCCTGGCTGCTCGACCTCGCGGTCAACGCCCTGGACGACGACGAGCACCTCGACAAGCTGCGCGGCTTCGCCGAGGACTCGGGCGAGGGCCGCTGGACCGTGGAGGCGGCCATCGACAACGCCGTGCCGCTGCCCGCGATCACCGCGTCGCTGTTCGCGCGCTTCGCCTCCCGGCAGGACGACTCGCCGCAGATGAAGATGATCGCGGCACTGCGCAACCAGTTCGGCGGCCACGCCGTCGAGAAGAAGTAATCCACAGGACCGCCCGGCGGTCCACAACCTGGGGGAGGTCGGCGAACGACCATGCACGTCACGCATCTGTCGCTGGCCGACTTCCGCTCGTACGCCCGGGTCGAGGTTCCGCTCGACCCGGGCGTCACCGCGTTCGTGGGGCCCAACGGACAGGGCAAGACGAACCTCGTCGAGGCCGTCGGCTATCTCGCCAGCCTCGGCAGCCACCGCGTCTCCTCCGACGCACCCCTGGTCCGGATGGGCGCCGACAGAGCGATCATCCGGGCCCAGGTCAAGCAGGGCGAGCGCACGCAGCTCGTCGAGCTGGAGCTGAACCCCGGCAAGGCGAACCGTGCCCGTATCAACAGGTCCTCGCAGGTCAGACCCCGTGACGTGCTCGGTATCGTCCGCACCGTCCTCTTCGCACCCGAGGACCTCGCCCTGGTCAAGGGCGACCCCGGCGAGCGGCGCCGCTTCCTCGACGAGCTGATCACCGCCCGCTCCCCGCGCATGGCGGGCGTCCGCTCCGACTACGACCGGGTCCTCAAGCAGCGCAACACCCTCCTCAAGTCGGCCGCGCTGGCCCGTCGGCACGGCGGCCGCACCATGGACCTGTCCACCCTCGACGTCTGGGACCAGCACCTCGCGCGCGTGGGCGCCGAACTGCTCGCCCAGCGCCTCGACCTGATCGCCACGATCCAGCCGCTGGCCGACAAGGCGTACGAGCAGCTGGCACCCGGCGGCGGCCCGATCGCCCTGGACTACAAGCCGTCCGCGCCGGGCGAGGCGCATACGCGCGAGGACCTCTACGAGCAGCTGATGGCCGCGATCGCCGAGGCCCGCAAGCAGGAGATCGAGCGTGGCGTCACCCTCGTAGGACCCCATCGGGACGATTTGGTTCTCAAACTCGGTCAGCTGCCCGCCAAGGGGTACGCGTCCCACGGCGAGTCCTGGTCCTACGCCCTGGCGCTGCGCCTGGCGTCGTACGACCTTCTGCGAGCCGAGGGCAACGAGCCGGTGCTGGTCCTGGACGACGTGTTCGCCGAGCTGGACACGCGCCGCAGGGAGCGCCTCGCGGAGCTTGTCGCGCCCGGGGAACAGGTGCTGGTGACGGCGGCGGTCGACGACGACGTACCGCACGTACTGACCGGGACCCGGTATGTCGTCTCCGAGGGGGCGGTGGAGCGCGTATGACGGAGAACACATCCCCCGATTCCGCGTCCGGGGCGGCAGCGTCCGGGAAGCCCGCGGAGAAGGTGCCCGAGCCGTCCGGCGTCGACCTCGCGCGCGTGGCTCTGCGCGCCGCGAAGGAACAGGCACGCGCGCGTGGCGACGCGGCGCAGCAGAAGAAGCAGGCGCGTCGCGGTGGCCTGCGCTCCGGCGCGCGCGCCGACGGACGCGACCCGATGGCGCTGGGCTCGGCGATCAACCGCCTCATCAACGAACGTGGTTGGGAGACCCCGGCGGCGGTGGGCGGGGTGATGGGCCGCTGGCCGCAGATCGTCGGCGAGGACCTGGCCAAGCACTGCGAGCCTGAGCGGTACGACGAGGACGAGCGCGTCCTGACCGTGCGCTGCGACTCGACGGCGTGGGCGACGAACCTGCGTCTGCTCGCTCCGCAGCTGGTCGCGCGGCTGAACGAGGACCTCGGGCACGGCACGGTGCGGTTGCTCAAGGTCCAGGGCCCGGCCGGCCCCGCGCGCCGTTTCGGCCCTCTGCGCGCCCCAGGGAGCACGGGCCCGGGCGACACCTACGGGTGAGCCGGCCCCGCTTTCAGGGGAGCCGGGCGGTACGTCACGGGTGGGCCGGAGCGCCCGGCTTCCGGTGGTCGGCGCAGCGACGTGACCTGTCGTGATCGACACCCGCCGCGTCCTGGAGGCCGGCCGTGGCCCATGCCCGCGGCCGACCCGACGCGTTTGCGAACACCGACCTGACTCCGCAGTAGCCAAGGGTTGACACCCGGAAGCGCTGAGTGCCGCTGTGAGCCTCTTTGAGCCCGGGTCCGCATATGGGGAGTCGGGCGAGACGGTTTTGGGGCGGCACATGCGGACTCAGGTACCGGCAAACCCCCATCACTGTCGGCGCTACCGGTAGACTGGAAGCTAATCCCGCCCCGCTAGTGGGGACCGTCGGGAAAATGGTGTGCACCGCTGACCAAGGCTTACCAACGCAACACGCCGCAGCCGCTCCGGCCATCCGCATGGAGCTTGGCTTGTGCTGTGCCAGAAAGGGCGCTTCGTGGCCGATTCCGGCAACCCCAACGAGAACATCCCGTCCACCGAGGCCCCGGCCGGTACGGCCGAGGGCTCAGCCACGGCGTACGACGCCAGCGCCATCACAGTCCTCGAGGGTCTGGACGCGGTCCGCAAGCGACCCGGCATGTACATCGGCTCGACCGGTGAGCGTGGCCTGCACCACCTGGTGCAGGAAGTCGTCGACAACTCCGTCGACGAGGCGCTGGCCGGGCACGCCGACACGATCGACGTCACGATCCTTCCCGACGGTGGCGTGCGCGTCGTGGACAACGGCCGTGGCATTCCGGTGGGCATCGTCCCCTCCGAGGGGAAGCCGGCCGTCGAGGTCGTGCTGACCGTGCTGCACGCGGGCGGCAAGTTCGGCGGCGGCGGCTACGCGGTCTCCGGCGGTCTGCACGGCGTGGGCGTCTCCGTCGTGAACGCGCTGTCGTCCAAGGTGTCGGTCGAAGTCAGGACGGACGGCTACCGCTGGACCCAGGACTACAAGCTGGGCGTCCCCACCGCTCCCCTGGCGCGCAACGAGGCCACCGACGAGACCGGCACCACGGTCACGTTCTGGGCGGACGGCGACATCTTCGAGACCACCGAGTACTCCTTCGAGACGCTGTCGCGGCGCTTCCAGGAGATGGCGTTCCTCAACAAGGGTTTGACGATCAAACTCACTGATGAGCGCGAGGTGGCGAAGGCGACCGTCGGGGCGGACGAGGCGGGCGCCGACGAGAAGGACGAGGTCAGGTCCGTCACATACCGCTACGACGGCGGCATCCTCGACTATGTGCGGCACCTCAACTCCCGCAAGGGAGAGGTCGTCCACCCCACCGTGATCGACCTTGAGGCCGAGGACAAGGAGCGAAAGCTCTCCCTCGAAGTCGCGATGCAGTGGAACAGCGGTTACAGCGAGGGCGTGTACTCCTTCGCCAACATCATCCACACCCACGAGGGCGGTACGCACGAAGAGGGCTTCCGTGCCGCGCTGACCTCGCTGATCAACAAGTACGCGCGCGACAAGAAGCTGCTGCGCGAGAAGGACGACAACCTCACGGGTGACGACATCCGCGAGGGTCTGACGGCGATCATCTCGATCAAGCTCAGCGAGCCGCAGTTCGAGGGCCAGACGAAGACCAAGCTGGGCAACACGGAGGCGAAGACCTTCGTGCAGAAGGCCGTCTACGAACACCTCAACGACTGGCTGGACCGCAACCCCAACGAGGCTTCGGACATCATCCGCAAGTCCATCCAGGCGGCCACCGCGCGCGTGGCGGCCCGCAAGGCCCGCGACCTCACCCGCCGCAAGGGCCTCCTGGAGTCGGCGTCCCTGCCGGGCAAGCTCTCCGACTGCCAGTCGAACGATCCCACCAAGTGCGAGATCTTCATCGTCGAGGGTGACTCCGCCGGCGGCTCGGCCAAGTCCGGCCGAAACCCGCAGTACCAGGCGATCCTCCCGATCCGGGGAAAGATCCTCAACGTCGAGAAGGCCAGGATCGACAAGATCCTGCAGAACCAGGAGATCCAGGCGCTGATCTCCGCCTTCGGCACCGGAGTCCACGAGGACTTCGACATCGAGAAGCTCCGCTATCACAAGATCATCCTGATGGCGGACGCCGACGTCGACGGCCAGCACATCAACACCCTGCTGCTGACCTTCCTGTTCCGCTTCATGCGGCCGCTGGTCGAGGCCGGACACGTGTTCCTGTCCCGCCCCCCGCTCTACAAGATCAAGTGGGGCCGTGAGGACTTCGAGTACGCGTACTCGGACCGTGAGCGCGACGCCTTGATCGAGCTGGGCAAGCAGGCCGGAAAGCGCATCCGCGACGACTCGGTCCAGCGCTTCAAGGGTCTCGGCGAGATGAACGCCGAGGAGCTGCGCATCACGACCATGGACCAGGAGCACCGCGTCCTCGGCCAGGTCACCCTCGACGACGCCGCCCAGGCCGACGACCTCTTCTCGGTCCTCATGGGCGAGGACGTCGAGGCGCGCCGCGCGTTCATCCAGCGCAATGCCAAGGACGTCCGCTTCCTCGACATCTGAGTCGGTCTCAGCTGACCGCACCAGAAAGGATCTTCACCAGCAATGGCCGACGAGAACACACCTGTCACGCCTGAAGAAGGCGGCGAGATCACTCTGCGCGTCGAGCCCGTCGGGCTCGAGACGGAGATGCAGCGCTCCTACCTCGACTACGCGATGTCCGTCATCGTGTCGCGCGCGCTGCCCGACGTACGGGACGGTCTCAAGCCCGTCCACCGCCGCGTCCTGTACGCCATGTACGACGGCGGCTACCGGCCCGAGAAGGGCTTCTACAAGTGCGCCCGTGTCGTCGGCGACGTCATGGGCAACTACCACCCGCACGGCGACTCCTCGATCTACGACGCGCTGGTCCGCCTCGCGCAGCCGTGGTCGATGCGGATGCCGCTGGTGGACTCCAACGGCAACTTCGGTTCCCCGGGCAACGACCCGGCCGCCGCCATGCGGTACACCGAGTGCAAGTTGATGCCGCAGTCCATGGAGATGGTCCGCGACATCGACGAGGAGACCGTCGACTTCACGGACAACTACGACGGCCGCTCCCAGGAGCCGACCGTCCTGCCGGCCCGCTTCCCGAACCTGCTGATCAACGGCTCGGCGGGCATCGCGGTCGGCATGGCCACCAACATCCCGCCGCACAACCTGCGTGAGGTGGCGGCCGGTGCCCAGTGGTACCTGGAGAATCCCGAGGCCTCGCACGAGGAGCTCCTGGACGCGCTGATCGAGCGCATCAAGGGCCCCGACTTCCCGAGCGGCGCCCTCGTGGTGGGCCGCAAGGGCATCGAGGAGGCGTACCGCACGGGCCGCGGCTCCATCACGATGCGCGCGGTCGTCGAGGTCGAGGAGATCCAGAACCGCCAGTGCCTGGTGGTCACGGAACTGCCGTACCAGGTCAACCCGGACAACCTCGCGCAGAAGATCGCCGACCTCGTGAAGGACGGCAAGATCGGCGGCATCGCGGACGTCCGCGACGAGACGTCGTCCCGTACGGGCCAGCGCCTGGTCATCGTCCTGAAGCGGGACGCGGTCGCCAAGGTCGTACTGAACAACCTCTACAAGCACACCGACCTGCAGACGAACTTCGGCGCCAACATGCTGGCGCTCGTCGACGGCGTGCCGCGCACCCTCTCCCTGGACGCGTTCATCCGGCACTGGGTGGCGCACCAGATCGAGGTCATCGTCCGCCGTACGAAGTTCCGGCTGCGCAAGGCCGAGGAGCGGGCGCACATCCTGCGCGGCCTGCTGAAGGCCCTGGACGCCATCGACGAGGTCATCGCGCTGATCCGGCGCAGCGACACCGTCGAGATCGCGCGCGAGGGCCTGATGAGCCTCCTGGAGATCGACGAGATCCAGGCGAACGCCATCCTTGAGATGCAGCTTCGCCGACTCGCGGCCCTGGAGCGCCAGAAGATCATCCAGGAGCACGACGAGCTCCAGGCCAAGATCCGCGAGTACAACGCGATCCTCGCCTCGCCGGTGCGCCAGCGCGAGATCATCAGCGAGGAACTCGCCGCGATCGTCGAGAAGTTCGGCGACGACCGCCGCTCCAAGCTGGTTCCCTTCGACGGCGACATGTCCATGGAGGACCTGATCGCCGAAGAGGACATCGTCGTCACCATCACGCGCGGCGGCTACATCAAGCGGACCAAGACCGAGGACTACCGCTCGCAGAAGCGCGGCGGCAAGGGCGTGCGCGGCACGAAGCTGAAGCAGGACGACATCGTCGACCACTTCTTCGTGTCGACGACGCACCACTGGCTGCTGTTCTTCACCAACAAGGGCCGCGTCTACCGCGCGAAGGCGTACGAGCTGCCCGACGCGGGGCGTGACGCGCGCGGCCAGCACGTCGCCAACCTGCTGGCCTTCCAGCCGGACGAGGCGATCGCCGAGATCCTCGCGATCCGCGACTACGAAGCGGCGCCCTACCTGGTGCTGGCCACCAAGGGCGGCCTCGTGAAGAAGACACCCCTCAAGGATTACGACTCCCCGCGCGCGGGCGGCGTCATCGCGATCAACCTCCGTGAGACGGAGGACGGTTCCGATGACGAAATGATCGGAGCTGAGCTGGTCTCGGCAGAAGACGATCTGCTTCTGATCAGCAAGAAGGCACAATCGATCAGGTTCACTGCCACGGATGACGCTTTGCGACCGATGGGCCGTGCGACCTCGGGCGTCAAGGGCATGAGTTTCCGTGAGGGAGACGAGCTGCTCTCGATGAATGTTGTTCGACCCGGTACGTTCGTGTTCACTGCTACGGACGGTGGGTACGCGAAGCGGACCAACGTCGACGAGTACCGCGTCCAGGGTCGCGGTGGCCTGGGAATCAAGGCCGCCAAGATCGTTGAGGACCGCGGGTCACTCGTCGGCGCGCTGGTGGTCGAGGAGACCGACGAGATCCTCGCCATCACGCTGTCGGGCGGTGTGATTCGTACGCGAGTCAACGAGGTCAGGGAGACAGGCCGTGACACCATGGGCGTCCAACTGATCAACCTGGGCAAGCGCGATGCCGTAGTCGGCATCGCACGTAACGCCGAGGCGGGACGTGAGGCCGAGGAGGTCGACGGCGAGGACGCCGTGGACGAGTTGGCCGAGGTCGTCACGACCGACGGTACGGACGAGGGTGAGGCGCCCTCGGCCGAGTAGCACGAGGAGTGAGTCATCGTGAGCGGAGCCACGGGCGCCGGAGCGACCGGTACATCCACCGGTACGGAAACGGACGGCGGCCGTGGCTCCGCCACGGAGAAGACCGACTCCCATGACTCTCATGGATCCCAGGGGGGAACTGTGACGGACACCCGAGGCCCGCAGACGCAGCAGTACGCGGGCGGGCAGGCCCCTCCGGGGACGCCGCCGGCGCCTGGCGCGCCGTTGCCCGGCTCACCCGCGCCGGGCGCACCTGCCCCGGGTTCGCCGCTGCCGGGGGAACGGCAGCCGCAACAGGTGCAGCAGCCGTATCACCCGCCGCAGGCGTATCAGGCTCAGCAGCCGATGGCGGGCGCGGTACGCCGCCCCCGCACCGGCGCGCGCACCACGCCCCGTACCCGCAAGGCCCGGCTGCGCGTGGCCAAGGCCGACCCGTGGTCGGTGATGAAGGTCAGCTTCCTGCTCTCCATCGCGCTCGGCATCTGCACGATCGTGGCAGCCGCGGTGCTGTGGATGGTCATGGACGCGATGGGCGTCTTCTCGACGGTCGGCGGCACGATCTCCGAGGCGACGGGCTCGAACGAATCCAACGGATTCGACCTCCAGTCCTTCCTCTCGCTGCCGCACGTCCTGATGTTCACGTCGATCATCGCGGTGATCGACGTCGTCCTCGCCACCGCTCTCGCCACGCTCGGCGCGTTCATCTACAACCTCTCCGCCGGCTTCGTCGGCGGCGTCGAGCTCACGCTCGCCGAGGACGAGTAAGCGCCCTCCCAAACGTCCCGCACCTATCGATTTTGGGACTGGCCACGTCGTGCGCTAATCTTCAGAGGTCAGCGCGCGGGACACACACCGCAGAGCGCGGCGGGGCTATAGCTCAGTTGGTTAGAGCGCATCCCTGATAAGGATGAGGCCACAGGTTCAAATCCTGTTAGCCCCACCAGCACGAAGACCCCCGGTCCATTTGGGCCGGGGGTCTTCGGCATTTACGGCTGACATCGGCTTCACACCGGGCGCTCTCAGAAGTGCATCATCGACATCAGCTCGGGGCTTCGCACGCCCGTCGACACGGTGGGGACGGGCTCTCCCGGGTGGACCCAGCCGGCCTGCTCGGCCGCTGTGACGGCTGCTGCCTCCGCCGTGTCCGCCTCGGTGTTCAACTCCTGGTCCGTGCCCAGGTGCTGGGCCGCAGCCGCGGTGGCGGCCGTCCGGGAGGCCCTGAGCGAGGCTTTGAAGGCGGCTTCGGAGAGTTCGGTGTCGCCGTCGACGAGCCGGGCCATCCGGGAGGCCTGCGCGGCTGAGGCGGCGGCGTTTCTCGCGCACCGGGAGTCCGCCGCGGGATCGGGCGGGCCCTCGGAGAGCACCGCGAGAGCCTGTGCGGCGACACGGGCCGCGTGCGCGGCCTTCCAGACGGCCTCGGCTGCGGCCTCGGCCCCGGCATCCGCCGCCTCCGCACCGGTGGCGTGCCGCTCGACGTAGCGGCTGAGGACGGCTGCCCTTGCCGCGGCGCTCCCGGCGCGGGTGGCATGGATCGCCCTGAGGGTTGCGGCGGTCGCCGCGCGCTGTTCGTGGTCCGGTTCGCTCATCAAGAACCCCTGTCCGGCCAAACCTCCGTCAGAACGACGGCAGGGTGACACGTTGTCGCGCAACAGGCCAGAGACATGCGAGCGCCCGATCGCTGGCGACGGGGGATGCACCAGCGATCGGGCTGCGGCCAACAGTAACAAGGCTGTTTGGGCGGCGGGAGTGGACTGATCAGCCGTGATGGGGCGTTGTGAGCGGGATCACGTAAGCGCTGTCTGAAAGAAGTGCAAGAAGTGCAAGGGATTCAAACGGGGAGGGGGACGGAGAACGGGGAAGGGCCTTACCGACCGCACGGCGGATCGTACGAGAGCCGTGGAAGGTACTCGTGCCACTTCTCCGGTGTCAGAACGCCTCGGGTGACCGAGCAGATACGCCGGATCGCCTCGTCGGAGTCGAGGTTCCACAGCCGGACGGTGTCGGCGCCGCTCGATACGCCGAGCATGTGGCTGTTGGGGCTGAAGGAGAGGAAGTTGCCGGTCTTGGCGTTGGGGCTCATCGACTGACCGATGGGCGAGGCCTTGGACGGGTCGCTGACATTCCAGAGCCGGACCGTGTTGTCGTTGCCGCCGCTCGCCAGGGTGTGGCCGTCCTGACGGAAGGTCAGTGAGACGACGGCCTCGGTGTGGCCGGTGAGGGGCGAGCCCAGCCGGGTCGCCCTGACCGGGTCGGTGATGTCCCAGAGCCGTACCGTGTCGTCGTCGCTGCCACTGGCCAGCGTACGGCCGTCCGGGCTGAAGGCGAGGGTGTTGATGGGCCCGGAATGTCCCTTGAGAGGCGTGCCGAGCAGGGTCGCGTGGCGCGGGTCGGCCACGTTCCACAGCCGGATGGTGGCGTCCGCGCTGCCGCTGGCCAGCGTGTGACCGTCCGGGCTGAAGACCAGGGAGTCGACGAAGCCCTTGTGGCCGGTGAGCGGCGCGCCGAGCGGGGCGACGCGGGACGGGGCGCTGACGTCCCACAGTTGGATGGTGCGGTCGTCGTAGGCGGTTGCCAGGGTGCGTCCGTCCGGGCTGTAGGCCAGCGCCTCGGGTCCCATGAACCGGGTCCGCAGGGCGATGCGCGGCCCGGCGGAGACCGGCCGGGTCGGGTCGGCGACCTTCCACAGGTACACCGCACGATTCCCGGTGAGCACCGCGAGGGTGCGGCCGTCGGGGGAGAACGCCAGCGAACGGTCGCCGCCGTCCCCAGGCATGAAGGGCCGGCCCAGGGACACGGGCCGGTCGGGTGTCCGCACGTCCCACAGCCGGATCCGGCCGTCGCGCGCGGCCGTGGCGAGCACCTGACCGTCCGGGCGGAACGCGCCGCTGCGGCCGATCATGTCGGAGGTGGGTATCGACCACAGCCGGACCTTGTTGTCACCGCTGCCGGTGGCGAGGGTCCGGCCGTCGGGGCTGAAGCCCAGGGCGTACATCTCGCCGCTGCTTCCCGCGAGCGGCTCGCCGACCTGCGAGGGGTACGCCGGATCGCTGATGTTCCACAGGCTCGCCGTGCTGTCCGCGCTGGCGGCGGCGAGCATGTCTCCGTCCGGGCTGAAGGCGACCGACCAGATGGGGCCGGTGTGGCCGGTCAGCGGGGTGCCGATCGGTTTCGCGTGGCGCGGGTCGGCCACGTCCCAGAGCCGGACGGTGTCGTCCACGCTGCCGCTGGCGAGCGTCCTGCCGTCGGGGCTGAACGCCACGGAGTGCACGGTGCCCGTGTGACCGGTGAGCGGCGTGCCGATCCGCACCGGACGGCGCGGATCGGTCATGTTCCACAGCCGGATCGTGTTGTCGTCACCACCGGCCGCCAGCGTCCGTCCGTCGGGGCTGAACGCCACGGAGCGTACGGCGGCGCTGTGCCCGGTGAGGGGCTTGCCCAGGGGCTTTGGCCGGGTCGGGTCGGCCATGTTCCACAGGCGAACGGTGCGGTCCTCGCCGGCGGAGGCCAGCGTGTGTCCGTCCGGGCTGAAGGCGAGCAGGTAGATCGTGCCGGCGTGGCCGGTCAGGGGAGCGCCGAGCGGGTGCGGGTGGCCGGGGTCCCGTACGTTCCACAGCCGGATCGTGCCGTCGTCCGAGGCGCTGGCGAGGGTGTGTCCGTCCGGGCTGAAGACCGCGCTGCTCACCCAGCTGCTGTGCCCGGTGAGGGGTTTGCCCAGGGGCTTTGGCCGGGTCGGGTCCGTCACGTTCCACAGGCGGATGGTGCGGTCGGAGCTGGCGGTGGCCAGGATCCGGCCGTTCGGGCTGAACGAGGTGAGGTAGACGGCGCCGGTGTGGCCGAGGAGCGGTGTGGCCAGCGGTGCGTTGACGATCGAAATCAGACGGTTGTTCGTGCCCTCGTCGTCCGACCGCAGGCGATGGGCGACCAGATCGAGCTGGGCGGACAGCGACGGGTCCGTGTACTGGACGCGGTCCGCCTCGGCGAGCACCTGCGCGAACACGGCGTCGTCCCGCTGCTGCCACGCGACCACCGCCGAGCCGACGGCGATCAGCGCGAGGACGACCAGGGCCGACACCGCGCCGCGGCGGATCAGGACCGTACGCCTGCGCAGTCTGACCGAAGCAGCCAGGAACTCCACCGCGCTGCGGGTCAGGAAGGTGTCCCCGGCGGACTTCGCCCAGGTGCGGGCCTGCTCCAGGCGGGAGCCGCGGTAGAGCAGCGACGTGTCGCGTTCCGCGCCCTCCCAGGACCTGCCGTCCTCCTCCAGCCGCTGGCGCAGAAGATGGTCGCCGCGGTCCTCGTCGATCCACTCGCGCAGCCGTGGCCAGGCGTGCAGCAGCGCCTCGTGGGTGATCTCGACGGTCTCCGCGTCGAGCGTCACCAGGCGGGCGTGGACCAGCGCTTCGAGGGACTCCTCCGTCTTGCCGGGGTCCGTGGACTCCTCCGCCAGTTGGCGTCGGGTCCCTCGTCTGCGGGTGGCCTGGGTGTCCTCGCCCAGCCGGACCAGCCTGAGCAGGAGCAGCCGAGCGGCCGTACGTGCCGCCGGGTCGAGACCGGACCAGGCCCGCTCGGCCGTCGCCGCCACCGCGCCCTGGATGCCGCCCGCCGCGCGGTAGCCGGCCAGTGTCAGCCGTCCCGACTTGCGCCGCTGCCAGGTGGCGAGCAGGGCGTGCGAGAGAAGGGGCAACACGCCCGCGTCGTGCGCCCCGCGCGGGCCGTCCGTGCTCACCTCCCTGATGATCAGCTCCGCCAGTCCCGGTTCCAGCTCCAGGCCCACGGCCTTCGCCGGGCCCGTCACCGCCTCGCGCAGCTCCGTGGTGGTCAGCGGCCCGAGCACCATGTGCCGGTGCTGGAGCGCGTCGGCCAGTTCGGGATGGCCGAGGCACTGCTCGTAGAAGTCGGCGCGGATGCCGAGGACGACTAGGACGGGGGCCGGCTCGCCGGGGCCGGGAGACGAGCACGCGGCGTGCAGGATCCGGACGAAGGCACGCCGGTCCGCCTCGTCGGAGCAGAGGGTGAACGCCTCCTCGAACTGGTCCACGATGACGACCGGAAGGGCGGCGGAGGTCCCGCCGCGTACCGCCCAGGCCGCGATGGCATCCCGTACCGCCTGCGCGAACTGCGGAGTCCCGGGGTCCGTGGCCATGGGTTCCCGCTCCGCCGGCGCGGCCGGCCGTTCCCGCTCTGCCGCCGCCGGTTCCCGCGCCGCCCGTTCCCGCACCACGGATACGAGGGGTGCGAGTTCCGGGATACGGCGGGTCAGCTCCGCGAGAGGGTCGGCGCCCGGCACGAGTTGGAGGACGTCAGCCGCGTGGCCGCTGTCCTCGCCGAGTGCGCCCTTCTGCAGGGTGGGTACGAGGCCGGCGTTGAGCAGGGAGGACTTTCCCGCGCCCGACGCGCCCACCAGCATGACCAGGCCGCCCGACTTCTCCGCGGCGCGAAGCTGCGCGACGAGGGCGTCCGTGCTCCGCTCCCGGCCGAAGAACCACCGGACGTCCTGCTGCCGGTAGGGAGCCAGCCCTCGGTAGGGGCACACACCGCCGGGGACGGTCGCGGCTTCGCCTGAGGCCCGCTCCTCTCCGTCCACGGATCCGGGCCCTGTCCCGGACCCCGATCCGGATGCGGGGCGGTCGCCGACCGGGTCCGCCACCGCGCGCTCCCACAGGCGCTGCCACTGGGCCAGGTCGTACAGTCCCGTGGACACGGGCGCGGGCCGCTGCCGCCGAGCCTCGGGGATCAGGGTGTGCAGCACCGCGGCGAGGGCGGCGAACTGGGCGGGAACGTTCTTGGCCCGGCGCCAGTCGCTGATCCGCTGGGCGGACACCCGCACGGGCCGCCCGCGTTCGTCGACCCGCTGCAGCCGGACGACGGCCTCGGCGACGGTCTTGAGGGGAGGGTTGCCGGCCTCTCTGTACAGCAGCGCGAGACGTTCCGCGAAGGCCGTGCGTGCCCCTGAGGCGGAACTCAAGGTCTCCACCCCTTACTTCCTCCGCGCTGGACATCCGGACCGGAAAACCCACTTTATATGGCTGACCTGCGACTAAGGCCTTGGCCGGATATCGAAGCCTCCTCGGCGGGGTCCGCAACTGGCAGGATCACGACCCAGCAGCGCATCGCCTGGGCCCCGCCCAGCCTGGCCACCAGCTCAGTGCTCGGAGAGACCACTTATGACGCCGCATGTTCTCGGTCATCTTCTGCCGAAGTCACGAGAGGGTCGCCACGCCCTCGACGCGTGAGCCCAGGAGCCCGAGAGCTCCGTAGAGCCGCTTTCCGCCCGGACCGCCGTCGCCCGACCCCGAGTCCGCCCTTTTCTTGATCCGCGCCGAGACGCCGATACGGCACGGATCGACGCCGCCGCGTCGCTCGGTACCGGTCCCCACGAGGGGAGGGACCGGTACCGAACGGCGCGGTGTTGTGTTTCCTGGGCGCGGGCCTTGTTCCGGATCGCGGGGGAGGCGCGTCGCTGACCCTTGCTGTCGAAAGGGCGGTCCCCTAGCCTCAAATCTGATGGGTCGTCAGATAACGGCCGAACAAGAGATTCCGGCAAGAGATTCCGACACGAGATCCGACAAGGGCTCCGGCAAGGGCTCCGGCAAGAGCTCCGACAGGAGTCGGGCAGGTGTCGGGCAGGAGTCGGACAGGCAGGGGGCACGACGTGGTCAGCACCGAGAGTGGCACCAAGGATCTGCCCAAGGTCATCAGCGTGGACGATCACGTGATCGAACCCGCGCACCTCTTCGAGACGTGGCTCCCGGCCAAGTACCGCGACAGGGGCCCGAAGCCCTTCACGGCCGGTATCGGCGATCTGCAGTACATCGGCGGGAAGTACCGGTTCACCACCGATCCGGACGGGCAGCCCACCGACTGGTGGAGGTACGAGGACGAGATCTTCCCGTACAAGCGCATCATCGCGGCCGTCGGCTTCTCCCGGGACGAGATGACGCTCGACGGCATCACGCGGGAGCAGATGCGGCGCGGCTGCTGGGATCCGAAGGCCCGGCTGGCGGACATGGACATCAACCATGTGGAGGCCTCGCTCTGCTTCCCGACGTTCCCGCGCTTTTGCGGGCAGACGTTCGCGGAGGCCAAGGACAAGGAGGTCGGGCTGGCCTGTGTGCGCGCGTACAACGACTGGATGGTCGAGGAGTGGTGCGGCGACAGCGGCGGGCGGCTGATCCCGCTGTGCCTGATCCCCCTGTGGGACATCGACCTCGCGGTCGCGGAGATCCGGCGCAACGCGGCCCGTGGCGTGCGGGCGGTCACCTTCAGCGAGATTCCCACGTACCTGGGGCTTCCGTCGATCCACTCCGGCTACTGGGACCCGTTCTTCGCGGCGTGCGAGGAGACCGGGACCGTGGTCAACATGCACATCGGGTCGTCCTCGCAGATGCCGGCCGCGTCGCCGGACGCGCCGCCCGCCGTACAGGCGTCGCTGAGCTTCAACAATGCGATGGCCTCGATGATGGACTTCCTGTTCAGCGGCGTACTGGTGAAGTTTCCCCGGCTGAAGCTCGCCTACAGCGAGGGCCAGATGGGCTGGATCCCCTACGCCCTCGAACGCGCCGACGACGTGTGGGAGGAGCACCGGGCGTGGGGCGGGGTCAAGGACCTCATCCCGGAGCCGCCGTCGACGTACTACTACCGGCAGATCTTCTGCTGCTTCTTCCGGGACAAGCACGGCATCGAGGCGATCGAGACCGTGGGCGTGAACAACGCGACCTTCGAGACGGACTACCCGCACGTCGACTCGACCTGGCCGGAGACGAAGAAGGTGGCGGAGGAACACGTCGGCGGTCTGCCCGCGGACGTGGCGTACAAGCTGCTGCGCGGGAACGCCATCCGCATGCTGGAACTGCCCTTTGACCAGGGGGATCAGGCGGTGTGACGCGGGACGTCTGTGGACGGCGGCCGCGTCCGCAACGATGGATGCACCTGTGGACGCCGCTGTGGACGCCCCTGTGGGCGTCGCTGTGATCGCAGCGGTCCGCGCCGCCGGTTCAGCGCATTCTCCGGCGGGCAGGACGTGAACGTCCTGGGGTTTCCCGGGTTCCGATCTGCCCGCCGGCCCGCGCAGGGCCTGCGCCTCTCGCGGCTGGAGTGCGTACGTATGAAGGTCTCCGTCGACCCCGGCCTCTGTTACGGCTCGGCCGAGTGCGTCCACAGGGCGCCGTCCGTCTTCGCCTTCGAGGACGGATACGGCACGGTCAGGCCTGGACGCGAGGACACCGAGGACGATCCGCTGATCCGGGAAGCGGCGGAGCGGTGCCCGTCCCAGGCCATCACCCTCGCCGTCGCCGAGTAGTCCGTGTAGTTGGTGTCGTGGGTCGTGGGTCGTCGGTTCCCGGGTGCCGGTCCCCGGGGCGTCAGCCGGTGGGGTACCCCCACCCGCTGTGGCTCAGTGCCCGAGCCCTGGCCTCCACCACAGCCATCCGGGCGTCGCGCTCGGCCGGGTCCACATGCGGCGCCTGCCCCGTGACCTGGCCGTCCCACTTGCGGTGGAGGAGCCCCACCTCGGCGGAGAACCACCCGCGGCTCACGGAGTTCAGGGCGAGCAGCAGCCCGGTGTCCTCGGACGCCGGAAGCGCCATCCACCCGCCGAGGGCGAGCAGCAGATCCCGCCGTACGAAGAGGGTCGCCGGGTGGACCTGCGCGCGAAAGCCGTGCGCCTTCCAGTGGTCGAGCAGCGCTGCGCGCTCGATCGGACCGTTGTCCGGGTCGCCCGGGAAGCGGACGGTGGTTGCGTCCGGCAGGAAGTCGAGCACGCGCGAGGTCGCCCACCCCAGGGTGCGGTCGCCTTCCAGAGCCGCCAGGTCACGGGCCAGGGCTCCCGGTGCCAACCGGTCGTCCGCGTCCAGGATCTTGACGTACTCCCCGTCGGCCCGGGCCAGTGCGATGGTGCGCGCGACGTCGGGGCCGCCCGGCCGTCCCTGGCGGAACGTCACGCGTTCGTCCTCGGACACGTGCGGAGCGACGGTGTCCGTCTGCCCGTCCTCCTGGATCAGCCGGCGCCACTCCCAGCCGTCCGGCAAGTCCTGTTCGCACAGCGACTTGTACGCCTCCGGCAGGAAGTGGGCCGAGGGGGCGTGCACGGCAGTGACGATGACGATGCGCCTGCTCACGGCAGCACCCACCACGTTTGCAGCGTCATGCGGAAACGGGCAACAGGTTACGGCTCCTCAGGAGGCGAGACAGCGAAGGCCCCCGACCGGTGCTGGTCGGAGGCCTGTTCATATTCATGTCCATGACTATGTCCATGTAAGGCGTGTACGCAAGGACGCCGGTACGTGGGGGATCGTGCTGCGATACGGCTGGTGGTGTCGTCTTACGACGGATGGTCTCGTCGTACGGCAGGTGGTGCAGTCCTACGGCGGGTGGTGCAGTACCGAGGAGGGTGGTGTCGTCCCACGGCAGGTGGTGCCGATGCAGGGGACGGCGTGTGCCGGCGCTCAGCGCTGGAGCGGGGCTCCGGGCTCGCTCCCGGCCGGGAGCTGCGCGTCCGCGGGGTCGCAGAGGGCGTCGGCATCGGTCGCGTCGGTGTCGGCCGGCGCGCGGTGGCGGCAGCTGGGCGACGAGCCGTGGGCCTCGGCGCGGATGCGTTGCTTCATCGTGGGGGGCAGGGCCTTGTTGTGTGACCAGGCCCAGTGGGACATCGCCGACACCGTCGCCGGGGCGGCGGCCGTGCTGTTGCGCGGTGTCTCGGCCTGCGGTACGGCGGCTGCCGCGGTCGTGGTGATGAGACCGAGCGTCGTGCACAGCGCGAGCAGAGCGGTGATGACGGCGGTCCACAGCTTCATGACCTTGTTCTGGGTCATGGCCCCTCACTTTCGGGTCAGGCGATTTGCGTACTTTCCTCATGATGTGTATGCGGGCCGCGAAGTGGTGGACCGACGCCCGCGGCGCGTCGATCTTCAGATGAACACCACTCGAATGGACGCAAGGGCCTCGGAGAGTGCCGGAAAGGCAGGGAAAAGCGATGAAACTTCCGCAAAAGAAGGGGACCGCGTTGAAAGTCACAGTGTGTGAGGTGTGATCACCCTGCGATCGGAGCGGCCTCGTCCAGTTCTACTGGCGCACAGCGGGCGGGAGTTGGGGGTCGGATCCAGGTCACCGATCGATATCGGTCGGTGTGTATAGTCGGGCGCCAGAGGTCCCCTACGTCAAGGAAAGACGAGGTAGCGCGGTGAAGAAGCTTCTCCTGGTCGCACTGGCCGCCATCGGCGGGCTCCTCGTGTACCGCCAGATCCAGGCGGATCGCGCCGAGCAGGATCTGTGGACGGAGGCGACTGACTCCGTGCCCACGGGTTCGTGAGTACCGACACCAGTCCCAGAGCAGACCCCGGCCGCCTTCGCGGTCGGGGTTTTGTGTTGTCCGGGCACCTGATCCGTTCACTTCGGCCGGGGGATCAATTGCTGAAGTGAACGGTGGGCTGCCGGGCCGGAGGCGCTCCGGCGAGTCCTTTCGGCCGCTCGTGCGGATAGCACGCGTGGCGCGGCGGCGCGCGGGGCAGGATGGGCGGGTCCGGAGCTGCGAGGAGGGGGCGCGTGATGGGGCGGCGCACGGCGGTCTGGCGCGCAGAGGGCCGGCGCATGGCGGTCTGGGGCGCCTCGATCCGTCACACGGTCAGGTCGTGTCGCGTGACGCGGGCCCATGACATGGCGAAGCCGGCCGCGGAGGCGTGGCGCGGCCGCCGGGCGCTCATGGCCGCGGGAGCCGTACTGTGCGCGGCCGTTGCCCTGCCGGGGCAGACCGCCGTGGCGGCACCCGCGTCGTCCGCACCGACACCGCGGCCGTACGCCTTCACCGAGGACGCGACGACCGTCAAGGGCGCCACAGGCACCACCGGCGCCGAAGGACTGGTGCCGGGCCGGACGTACAAGAGCGCCGTCGAGAAGAACGCCACGCTCTACTACGGCCTCGAACTCGACGACACCTCCGACGCGTACGTCTCCGTCACGGCCGTCCCGGGACCGGGGACGACGGTCGCCTTCTCGGACGGCGTCAAGGTGTCCCTGCGGGACGGCAACGGCCGCAGCTGCTCCGGCTCGGGGATCGCCCACATCGGCGCCACCCAGAGCCCGCACCCCATCACCGCCTCGGCGGCACGCGAGATCGGTTCCGCCGGCTCCGCCCTGTGCCGGGCGGCGGGGACGTACTACCTGGTCGTCGAGCGCACCGGCTCACCCGGCGGCGGCGACAGCGGCGACTGGGACCTTGAGCTTCGCCCCTCGACCGAGCCCCGCCTGAAGAAGGCCGGGACGACGAGCGCTCCCGAAGTCTGGAACTCCGCCTCGCCCGACCCCCTTTCGGGCGAGGGCGTGGCCTGCCGCGGCGGTGCGGGCTTCAGCAACGCGACCGCGCTGCGGCAGGGCATCTGGACGGACGGGATCAGCCCCGGCCAGACGCTCTTCTACCGCGTGCCCGTCGACTGGGGACAGCGGTTCTACGCCACCGCCGACCTGGGCAGCTCCGACAGCTCCGGCAGCGGCAAGGGCTCTGTCGGCACCGCCCTGGTCATGTCCCTCTACAACCCCGTCCGCGGACTCGTCGACGACGCGGGCCTCGGCTACTACGGCCGACAGGGATCGGCCGCCCTGGAACCACTGCCACCCGTCGACTACGCCAACCGTTACGCCCTCAACGACCATGTGAGCGGCATGCGCTTCGCCGGCTCGTACTACCTCGTCGTGCACCTCGCCGAGCAGGTCGCCGAACGGTTCGGCGACGGCCCGTTCGGGCTGACGCTGCGCGTGCGGGTGGCAGGCGAGGCGAAGGACGGTCCGGCGTACGCGGGGCGCACCGAGCCGGGTGACCTGTTCGACGCGACGGTGGTGGGCCCCGGCCCGGTGGCCCGCGGCCCGGGCGGCGACGGGCTGACCGGGGGCACCTCGGACGGTGGGGGCGGCGGCTCCACCATGAAGCTCCTCGCCGCGGGAGGCATCGGCACCGGCACCTTCCTGGTCCTCGTCCTCGGCGTGTGGACGGCGATCGCACGGCGGCGCGTGGCACCGGAGCCCCGGCCCGGCGGGCTCGGGGCCGCGTCCCCCACAGCCCACACGGCTACGGCGGTGCCCGCTCGCCGGGGCCACCGGGCGGCGCGCAGACGGTAGTTCGGAAGGTCGGATCAGGGGTTTCGGATCAGAGGTTCAGATCCGGGACAACGCCCAGAACCCCACCGCGAAGCAGGCCAGCGCCAGCAGCAGCACCGGCACGGCCACCTTCGCGGGCGGCCCGGGCCGCCGCACCGGGGCATGCCGCGCCGCCGGGGCCTGAACCTGCGGGGAACGGGTCGTGTAGGAGACCGTGGGGGCGTACACCTGCTGCTGCACCACCGGCGAGGCCGGGGGAGTGGACGGCTGTTCGGGCACATACCGCGGCGGATGCTCAGGCGAAGCGAGCGACTGCGCTCCGAGCCACGCCGGTTGGGGCACCGCCTCCTGACGAGGCGGCATCAGCGGTGGCGGAGGCGGCGGCAGTGGCTGCGCCTGCGACGGCGGCTGTTCGAGAGAGGCATCCGCGCGCGGCGGCGGGAGATGGAAGCTGCCGGTGTCCGACATCGTGGACGGCTGCGGAGGTACGGCATCGGGCACGATGTCAGGCCGTACGTGCTCGGTGGTGGTGTCCAGTCGTACGGCATGGGCAGCAGTGTTCTGACGTACGTCAGGGGCGGCGGTGTCGCGTCGTACGGCATCGGCGGCCCGCTCCGGTGCTGCGCCGCCGGTGCCGGGGCGGGGGTCCGGGGCGGTGTCCTGCCGTGGGGCGGACGTCGGGGCGCCGCGCACTCCCGACGCGGCGCCGAGCGGTCCCTGCGGGCCGAACCCCTTCGGAAGCGGGCCGAGTTGGTCGAACACCTCCACCAGCTCGTCGTCCGGGCCGGGCTCGGGCAACAGTTCGACGGCTGCGGCGAGGGCCTTGCGGGCACCGGTGGCGGTACGGAATCGGGCCTGCGGGTCGGGCTCCAGGAGCGCGGCCACCACCTGCCACAACGGGTCGGGTATGCCGCGCGGGGCCGACGGAGTGCCGTTCGCCGCGAAGTACTCGATCAGCGCCTTCGCGTCGGGCTTGGCGCCCTCCAGGAGGTACAGGGCGACCAGGCCGACGCCGAACAGATCGGCGGGGAAGCCCGGGTCGGCGCCCAGCAGTTGCTCGGGCGCGATGTAACCGGGGGTGCCCACCACGTAGTCGGTCTCGGTCAGCCGCGGCTCGCCCAGACGCATGGCGATGCCGAAGTCGGACAGGCGCAGCCGCGGCCTGGCCGCACCGGTCGCTTCGAGCAGGACGTTCGCGGGCTTGATGTCACGGTGGACGACCCCCTCCGCGTGCACCGCGGCGACGCCGGCCAGAAGCTGGTCGAGCAGCGTGCAGACGAAGGCGGGCGGCAGCGGCCCGTAGTCACCGACGAGGTGAACCAGCGAACCCCCGGCGACCAGGTCCATGGTGAACAGGACCTTGTCGTCGTCCGCCGCCCAACTGGCGGGCGCGAGCACATGGGGATGATCGATCCGCAGCGCCTGCTCGCGCACGAAGCGCAGCAGCGAGTGCGCGTCGCTCTGCTGGAGCACCTTGGCCGCCACGTAGCGGCGGCGCCGGTGGTCCCAGGCGCGCCAGACCGCACCGACTCCCCCGCGTCCGATCGGGTCGACCAGTTCGTACCGTCCGGCGAAGACCTCACCCATGACCGTGCGTCGCTCCCCCTTCAGTCCCCCTGTCGATACCGCGACCGGTTCCTCGCTCGTCGCTCGTCCCGGCCGCCGAACCCCCTTCGGCGGCCGGGAGGAGCGTTCAGTTCTGGTGCGACTGGTAGTGCGTGACCGCGTCCGAGGTGCGGCCCGCGCCGTACACCCGGAGGAACTCTGCCAGTTCCGGGTGGGTCGGGGCGAGAGTGTCCGCCGCCTCGATGATGTCCCCCGCGGCCGCCACCGAGCGCAGCAGCGACTGGATCTCGCGAACCACCCGCTTGACCGTGGGCGCCCCCGAACTGCTCGTCGACTGCGTGGTGTTGCTGAGCACCGAACCCCCCTGCGACTTCTTGATCTCGTCCATGCGCTCGGTCGCCTCGGCGGCGCTGACGCTGCCGTCCGCGACCTGACCCGCGAGATCCTGCAGCAGCTGCACACGCTGGACCACCGCGGGATTGCCGATCTTGGCGCGCTGACCGCTCATCAGCTGCGACAGCATCGGCGCGGACAGTCCCAGAACCCCCGCAAGACGCGCCTGGTTGAGCCCCAGGTCGTCGATGAGCCTACGGAAGAGCGCCCCCAACGGCTCCCCGTACCAGTTCCGCTGCAGCTCCCGGGCTCTTGCGGTCGCTTCCTGCTGTGCGGCGTCCATTGCGTCTCCCCATCGCTTCCCCAAATACCGCGGTTCGCTGTAGCGAACCACGCCGAGCATCTTACGGAGAGTGGTCGTCCACGGGGACCCCCCAACTTTTTGCGAGATCCCGGCGGCGACCCGGTACTCTGGTCTGCGGCGCCCGGCGGTACGCGGTTCCTTCGGCCGGACGCTCCTCTCCCGGGGCCTTAGCTCAGTTGGTAGAGCGCTGTCTTTGCATGGCAGATGTCAGGGGTTCGACTCCCCTAGGCTCCACACCCGGACCGGCCAGACGCCCTTCGCGGCGGCTGGCCGGTCTTTTTCATGCCTTGGCGGCCCGGACCGACGGCCGGCCGCCACCCCCGTGATCAGCCGGAGCCCCAGAACCAGCCCTGCGTCGCTTCGGTGACCTGCGTCACAGAAGTATCCTTTGCGAGCGTTGCAGATCTTTGCGCAAAGAGATGCGAAAGGCAGGGGTCGTACGGTCGCCACGCAGGTCGACGAGGTGGCGAAAGGGGTGGCGCGCCCCGGCGCATGCGCCATGTGTGAGCTGGAGTGAACGCAGCTGCGTAACCAGAACACTGCGCTCCGTTAAGAAAATCTGTACGGGTGTTGCACACACGGGCCGTTGCAAACGTCATCGTGGGCGGAGGGCGTAAACAGACGCCGTCCCGAGGCCGCCCGGGGGCGCTGACAGGCCTCGCCTTGCACAAGGAGAGGCAAGACAGCTCGTGACGATGGACGTTGCCGGCGATGTGATCATCGCGGCGCTCGCCCTGCGGGTGTTCGGCCGCGACGCGGTCACCCTGCTGCGTCGGGTCGCCGCGGCCGGGGTGCGGGCGGGCATCAGCGAGATCCGGCGCGATGGCATCAGCGAGATGCGCCGCGAGGAGCTCCGCGACGAGGACCCCGAGGGGCATGCGTGACCCAGGACTTCTCCCCGCACGCACCTCGCGCCACGCGTATGAAGAAACTGCCACTGGACTTCGAGGCCTTCCACCAGATGTACCGGCCCCGCTACGTCTGCTGGGCCACCTCCCGGCTGGGCAGCAGGGCCGACGCCGAGGAGGCCGTCGACGCCGCCTTCGAGCAGTTACTCAAGGTCTGGCAGACCGTCCTGACCAAGGAGAACCCGGCGGCGTACGCCTGGCGAGTGCTCAGGAACAGCACCATCGACTTCTCCCGGGCACGCGACCGCCGCCCGGCACTCATAGGCGAGGCCGCCTTCGAGACCGTCGCGCTCGGCCGGGCAGTCGACCCCATCGGACAGTTCGAGGAGAGCCTCCACCTCTACCAGGCGATCGGACAGCTCCCGCCCCGTCAGATGGACGTCATCCTGCTCCAGTTCAGCCACGGCTACAGCGTCGACGAGGTCGCCGCCGCCCTCGGCATCACCGCCGCCGGTGTCCGCTCCACGGTCCGCCACGCCAAACGGCGCCTCCGGCACGCCTACGGCGTCAGAAGGAACCTGAAGGCGTGCGAGGACCTGGAGGCGTGCACGGACGAGAACGGCCCCAGCGACGAGGCCACCCCCACCAACGACGAAGGGCACGCCGATGACGTCGCACATTGACGACCTGCTCGCCCGGGCACGCCTGCGCCACGAGCCGTACACCCAGGCCGACATCGACGCGGCAGCCGCACGCCTCGCCACCCGGGCCGCCGCCTCCCGCCCCGGCCCCCTCGAAGACGACGCCTCCGAAACGGACGTCTCCCCGGGCGAGGAAGCCTGCGCAGCCGATGACCTCCAGACCCTCTGCGAGACGGTCATCACCCACACCGACGCCCTGGCCGACCTCGAACTCTTCCTGGCCCGCGGAGCCCTCCCCGAGCCCCCCGGAGCGCGCGTCCTCGGCTGCATGCTCCAGCTCTCCGAACGCGAGGAGTCCGCCCGCTTCTGGTGGCAGTACGCCGCCGGAGCCGGAGACCCCGCCGCCAGCTACTGCCTCTACCTCCACCACCGCGCACTCGGCGAACACGGCGCCGCCGACTGGTGGCACACCCAGACCGACGCCGTCGCCGACCGGGACACCGACGAACCCGACACCGAGATCACCACCACCCTGCGCATACTGCGCGCCCTGAAGCCGGACGGTTCACCCGTGCCCGACCCCGTCAACGCCGTCCTCCACTACGTACCCGCCGCCGTCGCCTACGTCGATGACGACCTGGACCTCCCCTTACCCGACCCCGACTTCACCGAACGCGTCCGCGCCCTCGCCGCGCCGCCGCCGCAGGACACCGTCTGCCGCGGCGGCCGCCGGTCCGGGCCCCTGCCCGAACACCGGCGAGCCCCACTTCCGAAGCTCCCCAAACGGCGCCGTACTCGCGACCCGTCCGCCGGTTCCACGTGAAACATCGCTGGTTCCACGTGAAACATCGCCTCGAACGACGCCGTGGGGCAGAAGACCCTCAGGTCTTCCGCCCCACGGCGTTCTTGAAGCGGCCTCGGTGAACCGGCTTCGGTGGACTGGCTCAGCGGCGGTCTTCGTGCTCCGACGCCTCTTCCTCGGCCTCCTTCGCCTGCACCTCCGGGTCCAGGGCGGACTGGCCGGTGCCGTCGACCGACGTCAGACGTCCCGTCTCCGGCACCTCCGTCGCTGCGGGCGGCTCGACCAGCCAGTCGGGGTTGGCCTGCTTGTCCCACCACTTCCACGCGGCGAACGCAGCGCCCGCCACAATCCCGAGAACGGCCAGCCCCTTGGCGATACGGCCGGCCCTCGCCCGCCGCTGGTGCTTACGGGCCAGCTTCTGGATCTCCCGGGGCGAGACCTGCCCACGCAGCGCGGCCAATGCTGCCGCACCGCGCGCGGCGGCCTCGTCCCGCACGGGCTGGGCGGCGGCGACCGCCTGCTCGATCCTCGGCTTGGAGTAGTCGGCGGCCTGCCGAGCCGCCTTGCGTGTACGGACGGCGGCCTCGTGGGCAGCCTGGTCGACCTTCGGCGGAACATGCGTACGGGCTTGTTCAAGACGCGGCGCGAGATGGGCGTCGTACTGCACACGGGCCTGGTCGGCGGCCTGCGACACCTTCGGCGCAAGCCGAACACGCGCCTCATGCGCGTACTGCGAGGCCTTGTCCTTGGCCGTGTCGGCGTAGGGCGCCACCACTTCCGCGGCGTGCAGCACGCTGTCCTTCGCCGAGCCGGTCGCGGCGCGCACGCTGTCAATGCGGGTCACGGGTTTCCTCCTCCTCGGTGGCGTACATAAGGGGCCGGGGGTGTGCCCCAAAGGCACAGTTCACCTTTCCACCCTTTTCGAGATCATGCCCGCCAACAGCCCCCGGGGCATGCGAGGACGGGCATCCGGGTCATGGGGACCGACTCCGGACCAGTTCGGATCAAGAGCTTCGCAACAGTCGATCACATGAAATAGCGGATGAATACGGGGCAACGGGAGCTTGTCGTCGACAATGCCACGGATCCCCGCCCCGCGCGCCGGTCCGGGAAGGACTCGACGGGTTTTCTGTGAGGGACCTGAAGGAAAACCCCTCGGACGAGTCGGCCGGGCGACGCGCGCCCTGCCCCGTGCAAGGATCGGGGGGTCACATGGAGACAACGGAAGGCACACCGTGGCCGAGCAGCTGTACGCCACTCTCAAGACCAGCCAAGGCGACATCGAGATCCGGCTGCTGCCGAACCACGCGCCCAAGACGGTCCGCAACTTCGTCGAACTCGCCGCGGGCGAGCGCGAATGGGTCAACCCGGAAACCGGCGTGAGGTCCACCGACAAGCTCTATGACGGCACGGTCTTCCACCGGGTGATCAGCGGCTTCATGATCCAGGGCGGTGACCCCCTGGGCAACGGCACCGGCGGCCCCGGCTACCAGTTCGAGGACGAGTTCCACCCGGACCTGCGCTTCGACAAGCCCTACCTGCTGGCCATGGCCAACGCCGGACCCGGCACCAACGGCTCGCAGTTCTTCATCACGGTCTCCCCGACGGCCTGGCTGACGCGCAAGCACACCATCTTCGGCGAGGTTACCGACAAGGTCAGCCAGAAGGTCGTGAACGACATCGCGGACGTCGAGATCAACCCGCACACCGAGCGGCCCGTCACCGACATCGTCATCCAGTCGGTCGTCATCGAGAAGCGCCAGGGCTGAACAACCCCTACCTCGCGGACCCGCATCCACCCGTCCCGAGCCGCACGGCCCGGCACCTCCGGCCCGAGGTTCCCGCAGGGAACCAAACGCCCCGTTCATCCGTAAGGATGGACGGGGCGGTGCGTTGCCCATCCGTGCGCCGCACAGCCTTCGTACGGAGAATGAGGGGACCCATGGACCAGGCGCCAGGCAGCCCGCAGGGCCCGCAAGGCCCACAGGATCAGGGATCGAAGGACGCCCGATCCCTGCCCACCTGCTACCGGCACCCGGACCGCGAGACCGGCATCCGCTGCACCCGCTGCGAACGCCCGATCTGCCCCGAGTGCATGATCAGCGCCTCTGTCGGCTTCCAGTGCCCCGACTGCGTCCGTGACGGCTCCGGCACGGGACACGCACCGACGGCCAACCAGCCCCGCACCCTCGCGGGCGGCACCCAGACCAGAGACACCAGGCTCCTCACCAAGATCCTCATCGGGGTCAACGTCGTCATGTTCCTGGCCCAGCTCCGCCTGGGCGACCGCTTCACCGACCGCCTCGAGCTCATCGGCCGCGCGTACGTCCCGAGCCTCGGCTCACTCGAAGGCGTCGCCGAAGGCCAGTGGTACCGGATGCTGACGTCGATGTTCCTGCACGGCAGCTACATCCACATCCTGTTCAACATGCTCAGCCTGTGGTGGCTCGGCGGCCCCCTGGAAGCGGCCCTCGGCCGCGCCCGCTACTTCGCCCTCTACTTCGTCTCGGGCCTCGCGGGCAGTGGGCTCACCTACCTCCTTGCCGCGCAGAACCAGCCGTCGCTCGGCGCATCCGGCGCCATCTTCGGCCTCTTCGGCGCGACCGCCGTCCTCATGCGCCGGCTCAACTACGACATGCGCCCGATCATCGCCCTGCTGGTGATCAACCTGATCTTCACCTTCGGCTGGAGCAACATCGCCTGGCAGGCCCACATCGGCGGCCTCGTCGGCGGTGTCGTCATCGGCTACGCCATGGTCCACGCCCCGCGCGAGAAGCGGACGCTGATCCAGTACGGCACCTGCGCCCTGGTCCTGGCCGTGGTCGTCGTCGCGACGCTGGTCAGGACCGCTCAGCTCACCTGAGGAACGGATGTTGTCCACAGACCGTGCGCGATCTTGTGCACGCTGTGCGGGAACAGCAGTGCCCCCTGTCGCTGACCTGAGTTTTCCCAGGTAGAACAGGGGGCGAACATGCTTCCGGATGCCGGTAGGCCAGTCACACCGGCGTCAACATCCCGATGGGTTATCCACAGATCAGCTTTCTTTTCCACCTGTGGATAACCACTGTGGATAACTCAGTGGATAGCCGTGGGCAGAGCTACTTCCACTGGGTGGAAACACCGAATCCCGCGGCGATGAAGCCGAAGCCGACCACGATGTTCCAGTTGTCGAGCGCATCGATCGGCAGCGAGCCGTCCGTCACGTAGAAGACGACGATCCACGCGAGACCGATGAGGAACATGGCCAGCATGACCGGGGCCACCCAGCCGCGGTTGGTCAGCTTGATATTGGTCGCCTGCTTCGCCGCGGGCGGCGTGTAGTCGGCCTTCTTGCGGATACGTGACTTCGGCACGAGGGTCTCTCCTGTCGATGCGCTGCGTGGCCGCGCAGGGAACTGGGGGCTGGCTCCGGGGCAGCGTACAAGGGGACACTGAGGCTCCCCCGGGCGTCCGTTAGCGTAGTGCTTCCGCGGCGCCGAAGGAGATAAGGGTACGTTGAGCAATTCTGCCGACTCCCCAGGGACGGGTTCCAGTCCTGCCGGTGTGCGCCGTTTCCGGCCCGTACGTCTGCTCACTGTCGCCGTGTTCGCCCTCGCCGGACTCCTCTTCATCACGAGCTTCAACACGGCCAAAGGCACGAATATCCGTACGGACACGTCCTTGCTGAAGCTCTCCGACCTCATTCAGGAGCGCAGCCACAAGAACGGTCAGCTCGACTCGTCGAACGGAGCGCTGCGCGACGACGTCGAGGCGCTCGCGGGCCGCGAGGACGGAAGTTCGAAGGCCGAGGACGCCAAGCTCGCGGCGCTGGAGAAGAACGCGGGCACCCAGAAGCTCAAGGGCAAGGCCGTCACGGTCACCCTGAACGACGCCCCGCCGAACGCCACGGCCAAGCTGCCCGGCTATCCCGAGCCTCAGCCTGACTACCTGGTCATCCACCAGCAGGACCTGCAGGCGGTGGTGAACGCCCTGTGGCAGGGCGGCGCCAAGGGCATCAAGGTCATGGACCAGCGGCTGATCTCCACGAGCGCCGTGCGCTGTGTGGGCAACACCCTGATCCTCCAGGGCCGCGTCTACTCGCCCCCGTACAAGATCACCGCGGTGGGTGACCCCGAGAAGCTCCAGAAGTCCCTGGCGGCCTCTCCGGCGATCCAGAACTACATGGTGTACGTCAACGTCTACGGGCTCGGCTGGAAAGTCGAGGAGGACGGCACGGTGACTCTTCCCGGCTATTCGGGCACAGTTGATCTGCACTACGCGAAGCCTGTGGAGTGAACTGAGCCGTTTCGGGAGCTGCCGGTGCGCGTCGTCGTCAGGACCGTCAGCGAACTCTGCATCACCGTGGGCACCCTGATCGTCCTCTTCGTCGTCTATGTTCTGTTCTGGACCGGCGTCCGGGCGGACGGCGAGATGAACCATCAGATCGATGTGCTCCACGACCAGTGGGCCAAGCGGACGGCGCACCCCACGGCGACCGCATCGCCCGGCGCTTCGGCCGCCCCCGAGGAGCCGGCGCCGTACGCCGCGGGCAAACCCTTCGCGATCATGTACATTCCGCGGCTTGGTTTCACGTGGAACAAGCCCGTGCTGGAGAACACCGCGGTCGGCACCCTGAAGAAGGGGCTAGGTCACTACGCGGGCACCGCGCAGCTGGGCCGGCAGGGCAACTTCGCGGTCGCCGGTCACCGGCGCACCTACGGCGACCCGTTCAAGGACTTTCCGAAGCTGCGCCCCGGCGACGCGGTCGTGCTGACCGAGGGGACGACCTGGTTCACGTATCGGATCGACAAAGGCCCCTACAAAACCGTGCCCACGGACGTTGAGGTGATCAACCCTGTGCCACGTAAGTCGGGGTACACGCGCGCGGGCCGCTATCTGACGCTGACCACGTGCGATCCGGAGTGGGGCCACAGCCACCGGCTGATCGTCTGGGCGCACCTGGACTCCACACAGCCTGTGGACGCCGGGAAACCGGCGGCCCTGCGCCGTTAGTCTGGTGCGGTACGGCGTGAGTCCGGTGGTGTATGGCGTGACTCAGGTGCCGTGGTGCGACGGAAGGGACGGCATGTACGGCTGGATCTGGCGGCATCTGCCGGGGAATGTGTGGATACGGGCGCTGATCTCGCTCGTCCTGGTCCTCGCGGTGGTCTACGTGCTGTTCCAGTACGTCTTTCCGTGGGCCGAACCGCTGCTTCCCTTCAATGATGTGACGGTGGACAACCAGTGAGCGCGCGGATTCTCGTCGTCGACAACTACGACAGCTTCGTCTTCAACCTGGTCCAGTACCTGTACCAGCTGGGCGCCGAGTGCGAGGTGCTGCGCAACGACGAGGTGTCGACGGCGCACGCCCAGGACGGCTTCGACGGCGTGCTGCTGTCGCCGGGCCCCGGCGCCCCCGAGCAGGCCGGTGTCTGCATCGACATGGTCCGGCACTGCGCCGCGACGGGCGTCCCGGTCTTCGGCGTCTGCCTGGGCATGCAGTCGATGCAGGTGGCGTACGGCGGTGTGGTGGACCGGGCGCCGGAGCTGCTGCACGGCAAGACCTCGCTCGTGGAGCACGAGGGCAGGGGCGTCTTCGCGGGCCTGCCCTCCCCCTTCACGGCGACTCGCTACCACTCCCTCGCCGCCGAGCCGGCGACCGTCCCGGCCGAGCTGGAGGTCACCGCCAGGACGCACGACGGGATCATCATGGGCCTCAGGCACCGTGAACTCCCGGTCGAGGGCGTGCAGTTCCACCCCGAGTCGGTGCTGACCGAGCACGGGCACCGGATGCTCGCCAACTGGCTGGTGGAGTGCGGCGACCAGGGTGCCGTCGGGCGTTCCTCGGGGCTCGCCCCGGTGGTGGGCAGGGCCACGGCGTGACCGCCCTGCGCCCCGAGCGCGACAGCTCCCCCTACGGCGGCGAGGCCGCGTACGGGGGCGCTGAAGCGTTCGAGGGCGCGCAGGGCGCGGAGTGGTACCCGGAGGGATACGCGAGCGACTGGCCCGGGGCGGCGCCTGTAACGGCGCCCGCGACTGCGCCCGAGACGGCGTACGAGCCGCCGCAGGAGCAGCCGTACATCCCGCGGTTGCCCGACGACGAGACCGTGGCGCTGCGAATACCGGATACGCCGGGTCTGGCGGAGCGCGCGGCGAGGGCGGCCGCGAGGCAGGCGGCGCCCGCCCCGGGAGGCCGCGCGGCGCGGCGCAAGGCGGCCCGGCGGCACGGTCGGCACGGCGGAGCCCCGGAAACGGCCGAGAAGGCCTCTGAGGCGCCCGCAGGAGCCCCCCGTACGCGGATGGAGGCGCGGAGGGCGGCGCGGGCCCAGAAGCCCGGTGTGGCCGTTCTGGTGAGCCGGGTGGTCGGCGAGGTGTTCATCACCACCGGCGTCCTGATGCTGCTGTTCGTGACGTACCAGTTGTGGTGGTCGAACGTGCGGGCGCACCAGCAGGCCGGCAGTGAGGCGCACCACCTCCAGGAGGACTGGGCGAGCGGGAAGCGCAAGCCGGGGGCGTTCGCGCCCGGGCAGGGGTTCGCGATCCTGCACATTCCGAAGCTGGACGTGGTCGCGCCGATCGCGGAGGGCACGAACAAGACGAAGGTGCTGGACCGGGGGATGGTCGGGCACTACGGCGAGGGTGCGACGAAGACGGCGATGCCGGATGCCGCGACGGGCAACTTCGGGCTCGCGGGGCACCGCAACACGCATGGCGAGCCGTTTCGGTACATCAACCGGCTGAAGCCCGGCGACGCGATCGTGGTGGAGACGCAGGACGCGTACTACGTCTACAGGATGGCGTCGATCCTGCCCGTGACGAGTCCGTCGAACACGAGTGTGCTCGACGCGATCCCCAAGGGTTCGAGTTTCACGACGCCGGGCCGCTACATCACACTGACGACCTGTACCCCCGAATTCACCAGCAAGTACCGGATGATCGTGTGGGGCAAGATGGTCGAGGAACGGCCCCGCAGCAAGGGCAAGCCGGATGCGCTCGTCGAGTAAGGACAGATGAACAGTGGCAGCGACGACCGACCAGGACGAGCGTGCCGGCGCCGATCCCGAGGCCGGGGCGCCCGTGCGGCGCCGCCGCGGGCACGGCCGGATCGCGATGGCGGTCAGTGTCTTCGGTGAACTCCTCATCACCGCGGGCCTGGTGCTCGGTCTCTTCGTCGTCTACTCGCTGTGGTGGACGAACGTCATCGCCGACCGTGAGGCGGACAAGCAGGGCGACAAGGTCCGCGACGGGTGGGCGCAGGACAAGGGTCCGGGTGCCCTGGACACGAAGAACGGCATCGGGTTCCTGCATGTCCCGGCGATGAAGAACGGCGAGGTCCTCGTCGAGAAGGGCACGTCGACCAAGGTCCTCAACAACGGTGTCGCCGGCTACTACATGGATCCCGTCAAGGCGTCCCTGCCGATGACCGGCAAGGACGGCAACTTCACCCTCGCCGCCCACCGCGACGGCCACGGCGCCAAGTTCCACAACATCGACAAGGTGGAGAAGGGCGACCCGATCGTCTTCGAGACGAAGGACGACTGGTACGTCTACAAGGTCTTCTCGATCCTCCCCGAGACCTCGAAGTACAACGTCAAGGTCCTCCAGACGGTCCCCAAGCAGTCCGGCAAGAAGAAGCCCGGCCACTACATCACCCTGACGACCTGCACTCCGGTGTACACCTCCCGGTACCGGTACGTGGTGTGGGGGGAGCTGGAGCGCGTGGTGAAGGTCGACAGCGAACGGACGCTGCCGAAGGAACTGGGCTGAGGTTGACCGGCCCCTGAGTTTGGGCTTGGCGAAGTTCCTTCAGAGCGCCCAAGTCGTCTCGACGGCCAGGGGCCGAATAGATCGTTTTCGGTCACTCAGCGGGGCTGGTGACGGAGTGGCCGATGTTCCTCATCCGCGCGAGTAGCGCCTTCTGATCGCCTCCAGCCACGCAGCCGTCGGATCCTCGCTCGGTGGCGTCCAGGGCCAGGGGAATCTCTTCGATCTCCCTGGCAGATCTCTTCGCGGCCCTTTGCGGCCGGGTCGGTCCTGCCGGTGCACGGCGGAATCTTGAGCTGCTCACTCTCGGCAGGTGGGGACTGGCCAAAAATCGATCAACTGTGCGATTAATCACTTTGCATGACCAAGTCTTTGGTTCATCATTGCCGATGATCAACGGGGGGCTCCGACTTCGGCGCCACCGATAACCAAAGGGGCGTAAATATTATGAGAAATCGCGCGCGCGTAGTCACGGCCCTTGGCGCCGCGGCTGTGGTCACGGTCGCCTTCACCGGCCAGGCTTCTGCGGCTACGGAGACCGCCAGCTGCTCGACGACAGGGGCGCGAGGCAGCATGGGGGCGGACTACCCCTCAGGCGATCGGTGGATGTACGGCGAATTCAAGATCGCGTTGTCGGTTACCGACACGTCCGCCGACGGGCATCACGTACGGGTCCGACTGCTGACCAAGTGGGAAGGGAGCAACCAGACCGTGACGTGGCCTTGGCACTCGCTCACCTCGGGCGCGGGTCACACCCTCACACTCAGCTCCACCGCGGGGAGCGACTACGGCATCTGGACCACTGGGGTCGAGGTGGCGCGATTCGAGGGCGACAGCAAGCTCAACTCCTGCACCGACTGGTCCAGGATCCACGAAATCTAGTCGAAGGCTGGGACGGGGCGCGCTTCTCTCTGGCCCCTTAACCGCCGTCTGCGGGCGGAACCCGGCGGAGTGGGACGAGGACGGCGTCCGTGGCAACGTGGTCGAGAAGGCCATGGGCGTCACGGACGCCGTCCTCAATGGTGACGCGACAACGGACAGACCCGGCTCGTCAGCTCTAAGGCCGGACAGTTGACGGCCTCCGGCCATTCCGCAAGGCAGTTGGCTCCAGCGGGGCTCCAACGACAAGCCCCGGCACCCTTTGTTCAGGTGCCGGGGCTCGGGCGTCGTATGCGCGGGTGTCAGTCCTCGGTGCGGGCCGCCGTGCCCGTGACTCCACCGAAGATGTTGGTTCCGCCGTTGTTGTTGCCGCCCTGGTTGTTGCCGCCCTGGCCGACGGCGACCAGGTTGACCGCCGTGCCCTTGTCGACCTGGCTGTTGGGTGCCGGGTCCTGGTTGAACACGATGGCGTTGTCGTCCTGGGAGCCGCCGATGTTGCCGACGTTCAGCCCGGCGTCGTTGAGGGCCTTCTTGGCGTCCTTGAGCGACAGCTGCGTCACCGTCGGCACGGTGACCTTCTCCGCCTCGGCGGCCTTGCCGATCTGGATGGTCACCGTGGACTGGGGGTCCGCCGTCGAGTTGGCCGACGGGGAGGTCGAGATGACCTTGCCGACCAGGTTGGGGTCCTGGGTCTCGACGTCGGTGCACTCGCCGACGAGCTTGTTGGCCGTCATCTGCGCCTTGGCGTCGTCACAGGTCTTGCCGGACACGTCCGGGACGACGGACTGCTTCTTCTCCGTAGCCACTGTCAGGGTGACGGTGGTGCCCTTCTCCCGCTCCGTGTCTCCCTTGGGGTCTTGCGCGGTGACAACACCCGCAGTCTGGTCGGACTCCTCAGTCTTCTTGTCGACTTCGAAACCCTTGTTCTCGAGCTGAGACTTAGCCTTCTCGAATGTGAGGCCCTCGACGTCCGGCACCGCCACCTTCGGCGCCCCCGTGGACACCACCAGAGTGATCGTGTCGCCCTTCTTGACCTGGGTGTTGGGCTTGGGGTTCTGGTCGCAGACGACGCCCTTTTTCTGGTTCTCGCAGGGCTTCGGGTCGAACTGCAGCTTCAGCGCGACGTTGTCCGCCTGCTTCCTGGCGTCCGCCTTCGACTGGTTGACGAAGTTCGGGGTGTCGAAGGTGTCGGAACTCGATCCGCTGCCGTCGACCATCCACTTGCCGATCAGGATGGCGCCGACGAGGACCAGGGCGCCCGCGATGACCAGCAGGATCGTGGAGGTGTTGTTCTTCTTCTGGCGCCGGCGGTCGGGGCGGTCGTCGTAGCCGTAGCCGCCGTCGTCCGGGTTCATCGGCGGGAGCATGGTGGTGGCGCCGGCGTCCTGGCGCAGGGCCGTCGTCGGCTGGTCGTCGGGGTAGCCGCCGTAGCCGACGGAGCCCATGGCGGCGGTGGCCGCGACGGGCTGGCCGTCGAGACAGGCCTCGATGTCGATGCGCATCTCGTCGGCGGACTGGTAGCGGTAGTCCGGGTCCTTGGTGAGGGCCTTCAGCACGATCGCGTCCATCTCGGGCGTGATCTCGGCGTCGAAGACGCTCGGCGGCTGCGGCTCCTCGCGGACGTGCTGGTAGGCCACCGCCACCGGGGAGTCGCCGACGAACGGGGGCCGGACCGTCAGCAGCTCGTAGAGCAGGCAGCCGGTCGAGTACAGGTCGGAGCGGGCGTCGACCTGCTCACCCTTCGCCTGTTCCGGCGAGAGGTACTGGGCCGTGCCGATGACCGCCGCGGTCTGCGTCATCGTCATGCCGGAGTCGCCCATGGCGCGGGCGATACCGAAGTCCATGACCTTGACCTGCCCGTTGCGCGTCAGCATGACGTTCGCGGGCTTGATGTCGCGGTGGACGATGCCGGCGCGGTGGGAGTACTCCAGTGCCTGGAGGATCCCGATGGTCATCTCCAGGGTGCGCTCGGGCAGCAGCTTGCGCCCGGAGTGCAGCAGCTCGCGCAGCGTGGACCCGTCGACGTACTCCATCACGATGTACGGAATGGAGGTGCCGTCGATGTAGTCCTCACCCGTGTCGTACACGGCGACGATCGCGGGATGGTTGAGCGAGGCGGCCGACTGGGCCTCCCGGCGGAACCGGGCCTGGAAGGACGGGTCGCGCGCGAGGTCTGCGCGCAGCGTCTTCACCGCCACGGTGCGGCCGAGCCGGGTGTCATGCGCGAGGTAGACCTCCGCCATGCCACCACGGCCGAGCACCTGGCCCAGCTCGTACCGGCCGCCGAGGCGACGCGGCTCTTCCATAGCTACCTACCAGCCCTCTCCGTCGGTCCCGCCCGCACCTTTGTTTGGTCCGGCGGTGTGCTGTCCGGGCATACCGTACCCGGATCGCTTTGTGTGACCTGGCCAAGACCGTCACCCGTGACAGGACCGGTATCGCAACGTGCACCGATGTGAAGGGGACGTGAGCGGGGTCACTTCTTGCTGTCGATGACTGCCTTCATCACGCTCCTCGCGATCGGTGCCGCGAGACCGCCGCCGCTGATGTCGCCGCGGTTGGCGCTGCCGTCCTCGACGACGACGGCCACGGCCACCGGGGAGCTGTTGTCGCTGAGCTTCGCGTAGGAGATGAACCAGGCGTACGGCTTCTCGCTGTTGCCGACGCCGTGCTGGGCGGTGCCGGTCTTGCCGCCGACGGTGACGTTGCTGATCCGGGCGTTGTTGCCGGTGCCCTGCGGGTCGTTGACGACCGTCTCCATCATGGACTGCAGGATCTGGGCGTTCTTCTCGGAGAGCGGCTTGCTCATCTCCTGCGGCTCGGTCTGCTCGATGACGTCCAGGTTGTGGGTGCTCACCTTGCTGACCATGTACGGCTTCATCAGTGTGCCGTCGTTGGCGACGGCGGAGGCCACCATGGCCATCTGGAGCGGGGTCGCGGCGGTCTCGAACTGGCCGATGGAGCTGAGCGCGGTCTGCGGCTTGTCCATGGTCTTGGAGAAGTTGGAGGCGGCGGCACGCACCGGGGTGTCGATCTTGGCGTCGTTGAAGCCGAACTTCTCGGCCTCCTCCAGCATCTTGTCCCTGCCGAGGTCGGCGCCGATCTTGCCGAAGACGGTGTTGCAGGAGACCTTGAGGGCGACACGCATGGTGGCGTCCTTGCAGGGGATGGGCCCCTCGTTCTTCAGCGGTGTCCGGGTCGTCGGCAGGTTGTAGGGCAGCGGCGAGTCCGTCTTGGTGTCGGCGTCCGTGTAGAGGCCGTTCTCCAGGGCCGCGGCCGCGGTGACCACCTTGAAGGTGGAGCCCGGCGGGTAGGTCTGGCGCAGTGCCCGGTTGAGCATCGGCTCGTCGGGGTTGTTCTCCTTCTGGAGCGCCTTCCACTCCTTCTCGTCGGTCATCCCGGCGATCGTGGAGGGGTCGTAGGAGGGGGTGGAGGCCAGGGCCAGGATCGCGCCGGTCTGCGGGTCGATCGCGGCGACGGCGCCCTTCTTGTTGCCGAGGCCCTTGAAGGCGGCCTTCTGGGCGGCGAGGCTCAGCGTGGTGACGACGTTGCCGCCCTGCTTGGGCTTGCCGGTGATCATGTCGAGGGTGTTGCGGAAGAAGAGCCGGTCGTCGTTGCCGGTGAGGATGCCGTCCTCGAGCTTCTCGAGCTGGGTGGCGTCGTAGGCCTGCGAGGCGAACCCGGTGACGGGCGCCCACATGGGGCCGTTCTTGTACGTGCGCTTGTACTTGTAGTCGTTGAGGCTGTTGTCGTCCGACTTGGCGTAGCCGGTGATCGGGTCGCCGTCGACGATGATGTCGCCGCGCGGTGTGGCGTAGCGGGCGATGGCTACGCGGCGGTTCTTGGGGTCTTCCTTCAGCGTGTCGGCCTGGACGTACTGGAGCCAGTTGTCCCGGATGAGCAGCGCGAGGACGAGGAGACCGCAGAAGAGTGCGATCCGGCGCAGGGGCTTGTTCATGACGGGCGGACCACCTGGGTCATCTCGGCGTCGGGGCTGGGTGCGGGTGCGGGCGCCGGGCGGCGTGCGGTGTCGCTGATGCGGATCAGGATGGCGATCAGGGCCCAGTTGGCGATGACGGAGGAGCCGCCGTACGCCAGGAACGGCATGGTCATACCGGTCAGCGGGATGAGGCCCATGACGCCGCCCGCGACGACGAAGACCTGGAGGGCGAAGGCGCCGGAGAGGCCCACGGCGAGGAGCTTGCCGAAGGGGTCGCGGGCCGCGAGCGAAGTGCGGATGCCGCGTTGCACGATCAGGCCGTAGATCAGCAGGATCGCCATGATGCCGGCGAGACCCAGTTCCTCGCCGAACGTGGCGAGGATGAAGTCGGAGTTGGCGGCGAAGCCGATGAGGTCGGATTTACCCTGGCCGAGTCCAGTTCCGAGGGTGCCGCCGGAGCCGAAAGCCCACAGAGCCTGCATGGACTGCTCGGAGTGGCCGTATGCGCCTTGCTGGCTCAGCGTGTACTCGCGCATGGGATCGAGCCAGGCCTGGACACGTTGCTGGACATGGCTTTCGAAGGAGGCGACACCGACAGCGCCGACGGAGGACATCAGCAGACCGAAGACGATCCAACTGGTCCGCTCGGTGGCGACGTACAGGACGACGATGAACATGCCGAAGAACAGCAGTGAGGTGCCAAGGTCGGTCTCGAAGATCAGGACGAGGAGGCTGATCGCCCACACAGCGAGAATCGGCCCGAGATCGCGCCCGCGGGGCAGGTACAAACCCATGAAGCGGCGACTGGCGAGTGCCAGAGCGTCCCTCTTTACCATGAGGTAACCGGAGAAGAAGATCGAGATGATGATTTTCGCGAACTCACCGGGCTGGATGGTGAAGCCGCCAATGCTGATCCAGATCTTGGCGCCGTTGACCGCTGGGAAGAAGACCGGCGCCACGAGTAGAAGAAGCGCGACGACCATGGAGATGTACGTGTAGCGCTGGAGGATGCGGTGATCCTTCAGAAACACGATGATCACGGCAAAAAACGCGATGCCGAGCGCGGAGTAGAGCAGCTGTTTGGGTGCGTCCGCGCTGAAAGCGCCGAACTGGCGCTCTGCTAGCTGCTGCAGTCGCTTGGACTGGTCGAGCCGCCAGATGACGACCAGGCCGAGCCCGTTGAGGAGCGTGGCCAGCGGCAGCAGCAGCGGGTCCGCGTACGGGGCGAACTTCCGTACGACGAGGTGGGCGACGCCTGCCAGCAGGCCGAGGCCGAGGCCGTAGCTCAGCAGGCCCGTGGGCACCTTGTCGTCGATGGCCAGGCCCACGTTGGCGTAGGCGAACACCGGGATGACGACGGCGAACACCAGGAGCGCGAGCTCGGTGTTGCGTCGGCTCGGTGTGCCGATCGCCCCGATCGTGGACGTGTGCTGCGTCGACGGGTTGGTTGTACTGCTCATCGTGTGACTGGGCCCCTCACGGCTGCTTACTGCTTACCGCACTGCGAGACCAGCTTCTGCTCTTCGTCGGAGAGGCTGGGGCCGGGTGTGGGAGTGGGTGCGGTCGTGGACTTGGAGGACGAAGGCGCCGATGACGACGGGCTCGGGTTCGGTGTCGGCGACGACGTGGCCTTGGACGTCAGCGAGGTGGTTGTGGTTCCCGTGGTCCCACCTGCCTCGCCCTCACCGGTCTTCGCGTTGCTGTCGGTCTCGGCGGCGCGGCGCTGCGCCTGCTTCTCGCATGCGGAGGCCTGCACGGCGAGCTCGTCGATCTTCGACTGGGCGTCGTCGAGGCCGCCTTCGGCGATGGTCGCCTTGACCTGCTTCTGCTGGTACGGCGGCAGGTACTTGAGTTCGATCTCGGGGTGGTCCTTCTCGATCTTCGAGAGCGAGACCCAGGCCAGGTCCTGGCTGATGCCGCGGTAGAGCGCGACGTGCTCGCCCTTGGCGCCGACGTAGTACTGCGTCTGCGTCCAGCGGTAGCCGCCGTAGAGCCCGCCGCCGATGACGGCGAGCGCGAGCGCGATGTAGAGGGATCTCTTCAGCCACTTGCGTCCGCCGGGCTTGACGAAGTCCTCGTCGGAGTAGGCGCCGAAGTTGCCCGCGGGGACGTATCCGGTGGTGTCGCCGCTGCCGGGCGGGCCGAACTCGCCGCCACCGCCGCCCTGTCCGGGAACCGGACGGCCGAGGCTGGAGGCGCGGCCCGCGGGGGTCTGCATGGCGCCGTTGTCGTGCATCTGGTGCTGATGCTGGTTCTCGGCGACCGCGCCGACGACGACGGGGGTGTCGGAGAGCTGTCCGGCGAGGGTGTCGCCGGAGTCGATGTCGAGGACGTCGGCGACGATGACGGTGATGTTGTCGGGGCCGCCGCCGCGCAGCGCGAGCTCGATGAGGTTCTGGACGGTCTCCTGCGGGCCCTGGTAGCTGGCGAGGGTGTCCTCCATCGTCTGATGGGAGACGACGCCGGAGAGGCCGTCGGAGCAGATCAGGTACCGGTCGCCGGCGCGGACCTCGCGGATGGAGAGGTCCGGCTCGACGTGTTCACCGCTGCCCAGCGCGCGCATCAGCAGGGAGCGCTGCGGGTGGGTGGTGGCTTCTTCCTCGGTGATGCGGCCCTCGTCGACGAGGCGCTGCACCCAGGTGTGGTCCTGGGTGATCTGCGTCAGTACGCCGTCACGCAGCAGGTAGGCGCGGGAGTCGCCGACGTGCACGAGGCCGAGGCGCTGGCCGGTCCACAGTAGGGCGGTGAGCGTGGTGCCCATGCCTTCGAGCTGGGGGTCCTCGTCGACCATCGAGCGCAGCTGGTCGTTGGCGCGCTGCACGGCCGTGCCGAGCGAGGTGAGGATGTCGGAGCCGGGCACGTCGTCGTCGAGCGAGACGATGGTGGAGATCACCTCGGAGGAGGCCACCTCACCGGCGGCCTGGCCGCCCATGCCGTCGGCGATCGCGAGCAGCCGCGGCCCGGCGTAACCGGAGTCCTCGTTGCCCTCGCGGATCATGCCTTTGTGCGATCCGGCGGCGAAGCGCAGTGACAGACTCATGCGCACCTCGCCCGTCGGCTCCGGGTACATCCGCACGGTGCCCACCCTCCGGTCGGGAGCGCGCCGGGGTCCGTCGTGTGGACCGCCGCTGCGTGCTCGCTCCGCTCGCCCTCATTCATGATGTAGCACTACTTCCGCAGCTCGATGACGGTCTTGCCGATGCGGATCGGCGCGCCCAGCGGAACCGGTGTGGGAGTCGTCAGTCGGGTCCGGTCGAGATACGTGCCGTTGGTGGACCCGAGATCCTCGACGATCCACTGGCCGTCCCGGTCCGGATAGATCCTGGCATGCCTGCTGGACGCGTAGTCGTCGTCCAGCACGATCGTGGAATCGTGCGCCCGGCCCAGCGTGATGGTCTGGCCCTGGAGCGCGACCGTTGTGCCGGTGAGGGTGCCCTCGGACACGACCAGCTTGCTGGGGGCGCCGCGGCGCTGCCGGCCGCCGCCGGTGCTCGGTGCGGCGGCCTGCTGGCGCTGCTGCGGCGGTGCGGCCGCTTGGCGCGCGGCCTGCTGCGGCCTGTTGGCTTCCCGGCGCGAGCCGCGCTGAGTGACGCGCGTTCCGAACAGGTCGCTGCGGATGACCTGCACGGCCACGATCACGAACAGCCACAGTACGGCCAGGAAACCCAGCCGCATGACCGTGAGGGTCAGCTCTGACATTGCCCCCGCTTCACCCTTCGGCTTGCCGGTAAATGATGGTGGAACTGCCCACGACGATCCGCGAGCCGTCGCGGAGCGTAGCGCGGGTGGTGTGCTGCCCGTCCACCACGATGCCGTTGGTGGACCCGAGATCCTGGATCGTCGAGGGCGTTCCGGTCCGGATCTCACAGTGCCGGCGTGAGACGCCGGGGTCGTCGATCCGCACGTCGGCTTCGGTGCTGCGGCCCAGCACCAGCGTCGGGCGGGAGATCTGATGGCGGGTGCCGTTGATCTCGATCCAGTGCCGCATGCGGCCGCCGGCCTGCGGGGCCGGCGCCGCACCGGGCCGCTGGCCCATGGGTGCGGGGCCGGGACGTCCGCCGGGCGGCGGGGCGGCAGGCATGGGGGGTGCTCCGGCGGGGGCCACGGGCTGGGCGGCGGGCGGATAGCCGTAGCCGCCGGCGCCACCTGCGCCGCGTCCGGCCGGCGGGCCCGCGGGGGCGCGCTCGGGAGCCTGCTGGTTGGTGGAGGAGGCGAGCGTACGGCTGCGGACCCGGTAGAGGCCGGTGTCGAGGTCGTCCGCCTTCTCCAGATGGACCTTGATGGGGCCCATGAAGGTGTAGCGCTGCTGCTTGGCGTAGTCGCGGACCATGCCGGCGAGCTCGTCGCCGAGCTGGCCGGAGTAGGGGCTGAGCCGCTCGAAGTCCGGCGTGCTCAGCTCCACGATGAAGTCGTTGGGGACGACGGTCCGGTCGCGGTTCCAGATCGTCGCGTTGTTGTCGCACTCGCGCTGCAGGGCGCCGGCGATCTCGACGGGCTGGACCTCGGACTTGAACACCTTGGCGAAGGTGCCGTTGACCAGACCCTCGAGACGCTGCTCGAACTTCTTCAGGACTCCCATGGGGCACCTCCTCCTTCGTAGCCGTCCTGGTACTGCTTACTGATCGTATCCACGCGTCGGGAAATCGGCTGGTTCCCCCTGTCGGCCCGGTCGACGGGTGTCGACGAGCTCCGAGCCCCTCCCGGAGTCCCCTCCCGGAGTTCCCTCCGAAGCGCCTCTTCGAACTCCTGCTGCCAAGGATCGTAGAGGCGGCCCGCGACCAGTGTCCCGCACCTGGCTGTGCTGCCTGTCCGGCTACTGGGGAGATGCGCAGGACCGGTACGAGGTTGATACGTGAACCGGTTCTGACTGATACCCGCCGCCGCCGGGGACCCCGGTGCGGGGGAGGTGGCCTGGGCGGGAGGGGCGCGCGCGGGCGGTGCGGGAGGTGGGAAAGGGATGTGATTCCACCCCGGACAGCGTGCTAATCTTCTGCATGTCGGAAGGCGCTCACCCACTCGGTGGGAGACGGAAGACACACCCAATGCGCGGGTGGCGGAATAGGCAGACGCGCTGGATTCAGGTTCCAGTGCCCGAAAGGGCGTGGGGGTTCAACTCCCCCCTCGCGCACCATGAGGACGGGTCCTCACCAGAGACGAGAGTCTCGGTGAGGGCCCGTTTCTCGTTGTTCTGGGGCCAGCTTCTGGGCTGGGGTCAGCTCCTGGCTTTGGGTTCGGGGTTCCGGCGGCTCTTGTGGTCGCGGTGGTGGGGAGTGCACGGCAGGACCCCGGCGGTGAGGTATCTCACTGCCGGGGTCCTGCTGTTTGCGGTGTTCATGCTTTTGAACGGCCGGTGGTCGCGGGCGGCCGGTGCTTTTGGGTGGACGGTGCTGAGGCGGTGTTCAGCCTGCGAGGCGCTGGGCGAGCTCCTTGGCCTTGGTGGCCGCGTCGTCGAGGGCCTTGGAGCGGGACGCCTCGAAGAGCGGGACCAGCTCGGCCATCGCCGGGTTGTGGGGAGCCATCGTGAGCTCCGGGACGATGAACTCCAGCTCCAGGCCGAGGGTGTCGCTGAGGATGGCCTCCAGGTAGTTCTGCACGTACTCGTAACCCTCGCGCGGGGTGCCCGGTGCATAGGAGCCGCCGCGGCTGGCGACGACCGTGACCGGGGTCCCCTTGGTCTTCGAGTCCTCGGCCATGGCGGTGCGGCCGATGAGGACCACGTGGTCCAGCCACGCCTTCAGGGTCGAGGGGATCGTGTAGTTGTACATCGGGGCGCCGATCAGCACCGCGTCCGCGTTCTCCAGCTCCTCTATGAACTTCACGCGCTCGGCGAAGGCCTCGGCCTGTCCGGGCGTGTGCGTGTCCGGAGCGGCGAAGCCGGCGGTGTGGGAGTCGGCGGTGATGTGCGGAACGGGGTCCGCGGCCAGGTCGCGGTAGATCACCGTGCCCTCGGGGTGCTGCTCCTCCCAGGCCTTGCGGAAGGCGTCCGTCACCGCGCGGGAGGCGGAGGCGGCGGCGGGGAACACCGAGGAGTCGATGTGAAGAAGCGTGGCCATGGGGGTCTCCAGAGGCAAAAGGAAGGGGGATGCCTGACGTTTCGTACTGAACTATTGATAACACAGTCGCTTACTTTTTTTCAGCCCCCTACGGGAACGCAGTACCCTGGGCCTATGGCGGAGCAGGTGAAGCACGAGGCGGGCCCGTGCCAACGGGTCGACGACGGCATGACCCGGGTCTTCCTGCTGCTCGGAAAACGCTGGACCGGCCTGATCGTGGCCGTGCTCATGCAGCACCCCGTGCACTTCTCCGACCTGCGCAGGGCGATCCCCGGCATCAGCGAACGCATGCTCTCGGACCGGCTCACCGAACTCGGCGCGGCCGGCCTCGTCGTGCGCGAGGTCGACGAGGGCCCCCCGCTGCGCGTCTCCTACCGCCTGACGCAGGCTGGCTCAGCCCTGGAGCCGGCCCTCAAGGAACTCGGCAGCTGGGCCGAGCAGCACCTGCCCGAAAGCGCTCCGTGCTCGGAGAAGTTCGGAAAGTAGAGCCCGCCGGGAGCCTGCCGCGCTCCTGCCGGGAGCCCGCCAGGAGCGCGACGGCCCGCTTGGCCGGCACCCGTGCGCGGCTGCCCGTATCCACGGTGTTTTTCCACAGTCGCGGAGTTGTCCACAGGGTCTGACGCGTCTCGACGACCGGCTGTACGGTCATCACGAGTTGATGTTCGTGCAGGCACGGGGGAGGCGGTCGAAGTGACCCAGCTCGGTACGGCGGTCGTGGCGACGTCGGTTGGTACGAAGGCGGTCGGGGCGGCGGTCCCCGGCGCGCGGGCGACCCGGGTCCCCGGAGTACGCGGCTTCGCGCAGTGGCCCGTACAGGGCTCACCCAAGGACGAGGGCAAGGCGCTGCGCGAGCGGGTGGGCCGCACCGCCCACGCCGAGCTGACGCTCGACATCGCCCGGCCGGACGCCGTCGCCGCCGTGGAGGAGTCCAACCGCGGCAGGATCCCCGAGCTCACGGCGATACGCGTCGGCAGGATGGCGGCCACACCCTTCGCGTTCCTTCGCGGCTCGGCCGGCCTCATGGCGTACGACCTCGCGCGCACCCCCATGACCGGGATAGCGGCACAGATCTGCGGCGACGCGCACGCGGCCAACTTCGGCCTCTACGGAGACGCGCGCGGAGGCCTCGTCATCGACCTGAACGACTTCGACGAGACGGTGCACGGCCCCTGGGAATGGGACCTCAAGCGGCTCGCCACCTCGCTCGTGCTCGCGGGCCGGGAAGCCGGGGCGGACGAGGACACCTGCCGCAAGGCGGCCCGCGACGCGGTCGGTGCCTACCGGCGCACCCTGCGGCTGCTCGCCAAACTCCCGGTCCTCGACGCGTGGAACGCCATCGCCGACGAGGAACTCGTCTCGCACACGGACGCCCATGACCTGCTCGGCACGCTGGAACGGGTCTCGGAGAAGGCGCGCGCCAACACGAGCGGACGCTTCGCGGCCAAGTCGACGGAGGTGACGGACAACGGCGGACACCGCTTCGTCGACGCACCGCCGGTGCTGCGCCGCATACCCGACGAGGAGGCCGCGGCGGTGGCATCCTCCCTGGAGCAGTACCTCGGCACGCTCTCGGAGGACCGCCTCCCCCTGCTGGCCCGCCACGCGGTGCACGACGTCGCGTTCCGCGTGGTCGGCACGGGCAGCGTGGGCGCGCGGTCCTACGTCGTCCTGCTCCTGGACCACCGCGGCGAACCGCTCGTCCTCCAGGTGAAGGAGGCCCGCCCGTCGGTGCTGGTGCCGCATCTGGTGACCGCCGGGTTCGAGGCACCGGACGTGGAGCACGAGGGGCGCAGGGTGGTCCTCGGGCAGAAGCGCATGCAGGTCGTCAGCGACATCCTGCTCGGCTGGACCTCGGCCGACGGGCGGCCCTTCCAGGTACGTCAGTTCCGCAACCGCAAGGGCAGCGTCGACCCCGCCGCGCTGTCCGCCGACCAGATCGACGACTACGGCCGCATGACCGGCGCCCTTCTGGCCCGAGCCCACTCCCACACCGCCGACCCCCGCCTCCTCTCCGGCTACTGCGGCAAGAACGAGGAACTGGACGAGGCGATAGCCACATTCGCCGTCACCTACGCCGACCGCACCGAGGCGGACCACGCGGAGTTGGTGGGTGCGGTGCGGGCGGGGCGGGTTGCTGCGGAGATGGGGGTTTGACGCGGTTGGCGTGGGGGGTTGGGCGTGGGGGGTTGGTGGGAGGGAGGGGGAGGCCCCCCGGAGGGAGCCCTCGGAGGGGGATGACAGTGAGCCTGCGTGGGCGTTTGAGCCGTGGCCTACGCTGGGCGGGTGACGACGCCGGAAGCTGAGCAGTCCCAGTCCGCGCCTGCTGGTGAAGAGCCGCGGGAGCGGGAGGGCACGGATGTGCCGCCCGCCGCAGCCGAGCGGGCCGGTGAGGCTGTCGGCGACGCTGCTGGTGACGTTGCCGACGACGCTGCTGGTGAGGCCGCCGGTGGGGTTGCCGGTGAGGCGAAGCACGAGGTCCAGAGCGAGCCCGTGAGCGAGGCCGCGAACGACGCTGAGGCACCGAGCGAGGCTGAGGCCCCGAGCGAGGCTGGGGAGAGCAGCGAGGCCGGGGAGAGCAGCGAGGCCGGTGAGAAGGCGGACGGCGCGCGGGATGTCACGGGTGAGGAAGACCGGCCCGAGGAGCGGCTGGAGCGGGCCGTGCGGGCGGCCGAGCAGGCGTTGATCGAGTTCGAGATCGCCGTGGAGACCTTCCGCGTCGAGGTCGAGAACTTCTCGCGGCTGCACCACCAGAAGCTGGGGCCGATGTACGCCCGCCTCGACGAGCTGGAGGCGCAGATCGCCGAGGCGCGGGCCGCGCGGACCGGTGACCCCGAGGACGTTCGCAAGGCGCACGAGGCTCGGGCGCGGGTCATGCCGATGCCGGGCGTCGAGGAGCTGTTCCACGGCTGGATGGACTCCGAGGGACTCTTCCCGGAGGCGGCGGCGATGCTGACCGACCAGCCCGTGCGGCCCCCGCAGCGGGTGCGCCCCAGCGACGAGGCCCGCAAGCTCTACCGTGAGCTGGCCCGCAAGGCCCACCCCGACCTGGCGCAGGACGAGGCGGAGCGTGCGCGCCGGGACGAGTTCATCGCCCGGGTCAACGCCGCGTACGGCAGGGGCGACGAGGTGCTTCTGCGGGAGCTGGCGCAGGAGTGGGCCGCCGGGCCCGTTCCCGAGGAGTGGCGTCCGAGCCGCACCGAGGAGCTCTACGCCCGCCTCGAATGGCTCGCCCAGCGCAAGGAGCTGCTCACCCTGGTCGCCCGCGACCTGGAGGAGAGCGCGATCGGCGCGATGCTCAAGCTGGCCCCGGAGGACCCCGACCGTCTCCTGGAGGAGATCGCCGAGCAGCTGCTGGCCCAGGTCGGCGAGCGCGAGGCGGAGCTGACCGGGCTGACGAGCTGACCGGACTGACCAGACGGATGAGGTGATCCGCCGGCCGGGCTGGGGTCTCCTGGGCGGCAGCGTTTGTGGTGTCGGTCCGGTCAGGTAGCGTCGGGGCATGGCTTTTGGATCTGGTGTGCCCTCGGTCGCGGTCGGCGATCTCGTGGACGGCGACTTCCTGCTGGACGTCCGGGAGGACGACGAGTGGCAGTCGGGTCATGCCGCAGGGGCGTTGCACATCCCCATCAGTGAATTCGTGGCACGCTACGGCGAGTTGACCGAGGCGGCTCCGCAGGACGGCCGGATCCACGTGATCTGCCGCTCCGGTGGGCGTTCGGCGCAGGTCACGCAGTATCTGGCCCAGCAGGGCATCGACGCTGTGAACGTCGACGGCGGCATGCAGATCTGGGAAGCCGCCGGCCGCCCGGTCGTGGACGACAAGGGACAGCCCGGCTTCGTGCTGTAACCCCGGCCGGCTGGCCAGCGCCCGCTTCCCGGTCGGGAACGGGCGGGCGCGGGGGGCAGGGCAGGGTCAGGCCAGGGGATGCGCCGCGAGCAGGTCCCCGAGGGCCTCCTCGTGTGCCGCCGCCGGGCCCAGGGACAGTTCCAGCTGCTTGGCCCAGGCGTGGTAGCGGTGCAGCGGATAGTCGGTGTCGGCGCCGAAGCCTCCGTGCAGATGCTGCGCGGTCTGTACGACGCGTCGTACCCCCTCGGACGCCCAGATCTTCGCCACGGCGACGTCCGCGGACGCCGGGAGCGCGCCGCCCGCTCCCGTACTGATCCGCCAGGCGGCCTGCCAGAGAGTCGCCTCCATGGCGCGCAGGTCGATGTAGCGGTCGGCGGCCTGGACGGCGACGGCCTGGAACGTGGCGACGGGGAACCCGAACTGCTCCCGTTTGCTGGTGTAGTCGCTGGTCATCCTGAGTACGCCGGCGCCCAGTCCGAGCGCCAGCGCGCACGTCCCGGTGACCAGCAGCTCGCGCAGCCACTCCCACGCGCCCTCGGCGTCGATGACGTCCCGGGCGGCGATACGTACGGACTCCAGGCGGAGTTCGCCGAGGCGCTCACCGGTCGTGGAGATCTGCTCGCCGAGGACGGCTCCGTCGGCGCCACGGGGGACGAGCGCGAGCACGGCGCGTCCCGGGGCGATGCTCTCGCTCTGCTCGTCGCTGGTGTCCGGGCCCGTGACATGGGCGGGTACGACGGTGAAGTCGGCGGTGTGCGCCCAGGGGATCGCCGTCTGCACCCCGTCCAGTACCCAGGTGTCACCGTCCTGCCGTGCGGTGACCGCGAGTTCGGCCGGGTCGTGTCCGGTCCGCCCGTTCGCGGCGACGGTCAGGACGACCTCGCCCCGTCCCGCACGCGCGAGCAGATCCTCCTTCAACTCCGGGCCGGCGTAGGTCTGTACGGTCACGGCAGCCACGGTGCTTTCGAGCAGCGGCACCCGCGCGAGCACCTTCCCCGCCTCTCGCAGCACCAGGCACAGGGCGATGGCGTCCAGCCCGGCCCCGCCGTACTCGGCGTCGAGGAGCAGGCTCAACAGGTCGGTGTCGGCGAGCCTGGCCCACAGAGCGCGGTCGAAGTCGTCCGCGACGGTGCCCGCGGTCAGCGCGGGACTGGGCACGCTGTCGGGAGCCACCCCCGCGAACACCGCCTTCGCCGCCTCCAGCGCCGCCTGCTGCTCTTCGGTGAAGGTGAAGTCCACGGTTCCTGCCCTCCCGCGCGCCGGCCCACCGACCGGATCTCGGGATCCGACGGCCTGACAGATCTGACGGGTCGTCAAGATAGAACAGGTTCTAGGAGAAGGGAATGACCGGAAGGCGGGAACGGCCGGAAGGCGGGAATGGCCGGCCCTTGGCGTGCCGTCCACCGCTCGCATCCACCAACCGATCGTTCGGTCTGTTAGATCAATGGTCGGGCGCGGCGCCGTATGGTGTCAACCGCTGTGGATAACCATGGCGCTGCCCGAGTGACCTCTGTGTCTCTCGGGGCTGTGCCTGGTGGGCCTGCCTGAGTACCGTTCCCGTGCGAATGCCACTGCGAATGCCACGGCGCGGTGCGTGTGGGCGGTAGGGCTCCTCGCGGCTCGCGGCGAGAATCGGACGGGCAGCGGGCAGCAGGCAGCGGATACAGGGCATCGGAGATCGCCGGCGGAAGCCGCCGACGGACATCGGAATCGGGAATCGGAATCGGGGCGGAATGAACGCGCACGACGAGGACTCGAACGCCCGGCAGCGACCGGCCGCCGAGCCACACGGCTCCGCGCCGCCCGCCGAGCCTCCTGTCTCCGCGCTCACCGAGCCCCAGGCCCCCGCGCTCACCGACTCCCCTGCCCCCGAGCCCACCGAGGCCCGTGCCGCCGAGCCCACCGACCTTCACCCCTCCCAGCCCGCCGAACCCGAGGACTCCGAGCCCACCGAGCCTCCCGAGCCTCCCGAGCCCACCGAGCCTCCCGAGCCCACCGAGCCTCCCGAGCCCACCGAGCCTCCCGAGCCCACCGAGCCTCCCGAGCCCACCGAGCCTCCCGAGCTCTCCGAGCCTCCCGAGCTCTCCGAGCCTCCCGAGCTCTCCGAGCCTCCCGAGCTCTCCGAGCCCCAAGAGCTGACCGACCCCGCCGACCCCGCCCAGCCAGCCGCTTCCGAACCCGCCGTCCCCCGGCCCCCCGCTCCCAACCTCCCCCCCGCTCCCACCCTCCCCACCATCCCCACCATCCCCACCATCCCCACCATCCCCACCGACCCCTCTTTCCCCCCTCTCCCCGCCGCCCCCGCAGTCCCCCCGCCGACCGGCGTCGCCGCCCTCTCGCTCCGGTATCAGATCGCCGCGGCCCTGGCGCTCGCGGTCGTGGCGGTTGCCGCCTGTGTGCATCTCGGGATGGTGTTTCTGCATGTCGCGCCGTCGAACACGGTCACCAAGCAGCACGGGCGGGCGATCGACGAGTGGGTCTATCCCGAGTTCGAGCAGAACTGGAAGCTCTTCGCGCCCAACCCGCTGCAGCAGAACATCGCGGTCCAGGTGCGCGCCGAGGTCCGCCTGGTGAACGGCAGCAGCCGTGAGACCGGCTGGTACGACCTGTCGGCGCTCGACGGCGCGGCCATCGACGGAAACCTGCTGCCAAGCCACACCCAGCAGAACGAACTGCGCCGGGCCTGGGATTTCTACGTCGCCACGCACGACAACGAGAACCGCCCCGCGGCCCTGCGCGGCGCCCTCTCCGAGGAGTACCTGCGCCGCATCGTGGTGCAGCGCCTGGACCGCGAGGAGGCCGGCGGCAAGGGAGCCGTCGTAGAGCGTGTCCAGGTCCGCTCCCGTACGACCAATGTGCCGTCCCCCAAGTGGAGCGAGGAAAAGGTGTCGGACAGGCCCGTGCTTCGCGAACTCCCCTGGTGGGCGGTGCCGCGCGACGACCGTTCGGAAGCACGGACAGCCGCCCGGACAGCCACGGGGACCGGGGCCCGGACGGCCACCAGGACCGTTGCCCGGACGGAGGCGAGCGCCCGATGAACCGATTCGCCCTCTGTGTCTCGCGCGCCGTCACCCGGGTCACCGACGCGGCACTGGGCCCGTATCAGAGTGCCGTGATCCGTATCGGGTTCTCCGCTACCTGGCTGCTGTTCCTGCTGCGCGAGTTCCCGCACCGCCAGGAGATGTACGGGCCCGACGGGCCGTGGAGCTGGGATCTCGCCCAGCAGCTCGTCGCGAACAATCACGCCTTCACCGTTCTGCTGTGGTCGGACAACCAGTTCTGGTTCGAGACCGTCTACGCGCTGGCCGTCCTGTCGAGCGCCCTGCTGCTGCTGGGCTGGCGTACTCGCGCGATGTCCGTGCTCTTCATGATCGGCGTGCTGTCGCTGCAGAACCGCAGCGTCTTCATGGGGGACGGCGGCGACAACGTCATCCACCTGATGGCGATCTACCTGGTGCTGACACGCTGCGCTCAGGTGTGGTCGCTGGACGCCCGCCGGGCGCGGCTCGCGCGAGCGGCACGCGCGCGTGGAGAGCGGGAACCCGGACCCGACCGGGTCGGTCCCGCGTTGTGGATCGTGCTCGGCCTCCTGCTGGCGGTGGCGACGGGGGCGGGCAAGATCGGCGGCGGGTGGCTGGGCGGCTGGGCGGCGGTCTTCTGGGGTCTGTGGGCGGTGCAGGCCCTGTGGTGGTGCGCAGGTCGTCTCGGCCCGCGCGCGGAGCCCCGCATCCTGCTCGACGTCATCGCCAACGTCGTGCACAACGCGGGCCTGTTCGTGATCATGGCCGAGGCGTGTCTGATCTACTCGACCGCCGGCTGGTACAAGATCCAGGGCTCGCGCTGGCAGGACGGCACCGCGGTCTACTACCCGCTTCACCTGGACTACTTCTCGCCGTGGCCCGCGCTCTCCGACCTGCTCGCGGGGCATGGCGTGATGGTGATGCTCGTGACGTACGGGACGGTCGTCGTTCAGGTGGCCTTCCCGTTCACCCTGTTCAACCGGCGGGTCAAGAACGTCCTGCTGGCGGTGATGATGACCGAGCACGCGGTGATCGCCGTGGTGCTGGGGCTGCCGTTCTTCTCGCTCGCGATGATCGCCGCCGACGCGGTGTTCCTGCCGACGTCCTTCCTGCGGCGCCTCGGCGCGTGGGCCACGCGCGCGCGTGGAGGGCTGTTTCCGGGCGACGGCCGTACGCTGCCGGCGCCGCGCGGACAGCAGCCGCGCACCCCGGAACCGGCCGAGCACACGCACGTAGGCTTCACGGCATGAACGACCCTGTACGTGCTGCGGGCGATCCCCGGCCCGCTTCGGACCGTGTACGTGCCGCGGGCGATCCCCGGCCCGCGTCGGACCCCGTGCGTGTCTGGCGCCGGCTCGCCGACACCTCCGTGCTGCTGGACGGCTTCCACGCCCTCAAGCACGCGGTGCGGTTCGGGGCGGACATCCCGGTGGCCGTCACCGTCGACCGGGCGGCCGCTCTGGCCCTGGCCGACGAGCTCGCTCCGGACGTACGGGCGCCTCTCGAAGGGCTGTTGGCCGAGGTGTCGCAGGAGACGCTGAAGTCGCTGGTTTCGCGGCCGCACCCCACCGAGGTCGCCGCTCTCGCCGTACGGCCCGCCCGCGAGGCCAACCTGCGGGCGCTGGCGCACACGCCCCGGGGCGCGCCCGTCGTGGTGCTCGACAATCCGCGCAACCTCGGCAACGCCGGCGCGGTGATCCGGCTGGCGGCGGGCTTCGGCGCGACGGGGGTGGTCACCACCGGCACGCTCGACCCGTGGCATCCCACGGTCGTACGTGGTGGTGCGGGCCTGCACTTCGCGACCGCGGTGGAGCGGCTGGCGGTGGACGAGCTGCCGCCGGGCCCGGTGTTCGCGCTCGACCCGGAGGGCGAGGACATTCGCGCTCTGAAGCTCCCGGACGACGCCGTGCTGGCCTTCGGGTCCGAGCGCACCGGCCTCTCCGCCGAACTGCGCGCCCGCACCGACCACTTGGTGGCCCTGCCGATGCGCCCCCAGGTCTCCAGCTACAACCTCGCGACCAGTGTGGCCATGACGCTGTACCACTGGAGCGCCACCGGGGGCGCACCGAGCTGAGGCGCTATGCCTGCCTGCGGACCTCGACCACCCGGAAGCGGTTCGCCACGAACGCGCTGTCGCACAGTGCCGCGTTGGCGGCCGGGTTGCCGCCCGAGCCGTGGAAGTCGGAGAAGGCCGCCGTCTGGTTGACGTAGACCCCGCCGGTGAGGTTCAGCGAGAGCTGGGCGCACTCCTCCAGGCAGGCCTCCTCGACGGCCCGGGTCACCTCGTCCGAGGTGGTGTACGCGCCGACGGTCATGGCGCCCTTGTCCCGGACGGTCCGTCGCAGCAGCTCGACCGCGTCCGCCGCCGAGTCGACCGCGACGGCGAAGGAGACCGGGCCGAAGCACTCGCTCATGTAGGCGGCCTCGTCGTCGGCCCCCGCCCAATATTTCGGCGCGCCGTCGAGCTTCACGATCACCGGCGTACGGACGACGGCGCCCGGGAACTCGGGGTTGGCGACCTCGCGGGAGGCGAGCGCGACCTCGCCGAGGCCCGCTGCGGCCTCCAGCCGTGCCTTCACGTCGGGGTTCACGAGGGCGCCGAGCAGCCCGTTGGCGCGGGCGTCGTCGCCGAGGAGTCCGCCGACGGCCTTGGCGAGGTCCGCGACGACCTCGTCGTAGGACCGGGGGCCCTCCTCCGTGCTGATGCCGTCGCGGGGGATCAGCAGGTTCTGCGGGGTGGTGCACATCTGGCCGCTGTAGAGGGACAGCGAGAAGGCCAGGTTGGAGAGCATGCCCTTGTAGTTGTCGGTCGACTCCACGATCACCGTGTTGACGCCGGCCTTCTCCGTGTAGACCTGCGCCTGGCGGGCGTTGGCCTCCAGCCAGTCGCCGAACGCCGTCGAGCCCGTGTAGTCGATGATCCTGATCTCGGGGCGGGTGGCGAGGGTCTTGGCGATGCCCTCGCCCGGCCGCTCGGCGGCCAGCGCCACCAGGTTCGGGTCGAAGCTCGCCTCGGCGAGCACCTCGCGGGCGACCTGGACGGTGAGCGCGAGCGGCAGCACCGCGCGCGGGTGGGGCTTCACGAGCACCGCGTTGCCGGTGGCCAGGGAGGCGAACAGGCCCGGGTAGCCGTTCCACGTCGGGAAGGTGTTGCAGCCGATGAGCAGGGCGATGCCGCGCGGCACGGGGGTGAACTGCTTGTTCAGCGCGAGCGGGTCCCGCTTGCCCTGGGGCTTGCTCCACTCCGCGCTGTCGGGGGTGCGCACCTGCTCCGCGTAGGCATACGCCACCGCCTCCAGGCCGCGGTCCTGCGCGTGCGGGCCGCCCGCCTGGAAAGCCATCATGAAGGCCTGGCCGCTGGTGTGCATGACCGCGTGCGCGAACTCGTGCGTGCGGGCACTGATCCGCTTGAGGATCTCCAGACAGACCACGGCGCGGATCTCCGCGCCCGCGTCGCGCCAGGCGCGTTGGCCGGCCCGCATGGCGGGCAGCAGCACGTCGACGTCCGGGTGCGGGTACGTGACGCCCAGCTCGATCCCGTACGGCGAGGCCTCGCCGCCCACCCAGTCGTCGGTGCCGGGCTGGCCGAGGTCGAGGCGGGTGTCCAGGAGGGCGTCGAAGGCGGCCTTGCCCTCCGCCATGCCGAGGCTGCCGTTCTCGCCGTAGGCCTTGGGGTGCTCGGGGTGCGGGGACCAGTACGCGCGCGTGCGGATCGCTTCCAGCGTCTGGTCGAGGGTGGGCCGGTGCTCGGCGATCAGCTGGTGCGCGGTCAGTTCGGCGGCCATCAGGGACCAACTCCTCGTCTCTTGAGCTCTTCGTCGAGCCCGCGAGCTGGGCAGGAAGGGACAGACACGGCTAGAGTAACCGAACGATCGGTCGGGACAAGGGGGTCCGCCGCATCTGTGGAAAACCCCGTGCGGGAGGATCGCGCACATGACAGCACTCGACCTCAGCAGCCCCGTGGCCGTCGTCGGTACCGGCACCATGGGCCAGGGCATCGCCCAGGTCGCGTTGGCCGCCGGGCACCCCGTGCGGCTCCACGACGCCGTCCCGGGCCGTGCCGACGCGGCGGCCGAAGCGATCGGCGCCCGGCTCGACCGGCTCGTCGACAAGGGCCGCCTCACGAGCGCCGACCGGGACGCCGCCCGGGCCCGGCTGCACCCGGCGCACAGCGTCGCCGAGCTCGCGGACTGCGCGCTCGTCGTCGAGGCGGTGCTGGAGCGACTCGATGTGAAGCAGGAGCTGTTCCGCGAGCTGGAGGACGTCGTCGGGGACGACTGCCTGCTCGCCACCAACACCTCCTCCCTGTCCGTGACGGCCATCGGCGGGGCCCTGCGCAACCCCGGCCGTTTCGTCGGGCTGCACTTCTTCAACCCCGCGCCGCTGCTGCCCCTCGTGGAGGTCGTCTCCGGCTTCGCGACCGACGTCACGTACGCCACGCGCGCGTACGAGACGGCGCGCTCCTGGGGGAAGACGCCGGTCGCCTGCGCCGACACGCCCGGCTTCATCGTCAACCGCATCGCGCGGCCCTTCTACGCCGAGGCCTTCGCGGTGTACGAGTCGCAGGCCGCCGACCCCGCGACCATCGACGCGGTGCTGCGTGAGTCGGGCGGCTTCCGGATGGGTCCCTTCGAACTGACCGACCTGATCGGCCAGGACGTCAACGAGTCCGTCACGCGCTCCGTGTGGCAGGCCTTCTTCCAGGACGTGCGGTTCACGCCCTCGCTCGCCCAGCGCCGCCTGGTCGAGTCCGGCCGCCTCGGCCGCAAGACGGGACAGGGCTGGTACGACTACGGGGACGACGCCGAGCGCCCCGAGCCGCACACCGCGGAGCGGGAGCAGCCGCCCGCGTACGTCACCGCGGAGGGCGATCTGGGGCCCGCCTGCGAGCTTCTCGCCCTGATCCGCGAGGCGGGTGTCCAGGTCCGAGAGGAAGAGGAGGACCACGGCACCCGGCTGATGCTGCCCAGCGGCGGCCAGCTGGTCCTGGCGGACGGCCAGACCTCGATCGAGTTCCGTGACGTCGTCTACTTCGACCTGGCGCTCGACTACCGCAGGGCCACCCGTGTCGCGCTGTCCGCCTCGCAGGACACCGCGCCCCAGACGGTCGCGGAGGCCATCGGCCTCTTCCAGGCGCTCGGCAAGGACGTCAGTGTCATCGGGGACGCCCCCGGCATGATCGTCGCCCGGACCGTGGCCCGGATCGTGGACCTGGCGCACGACGCCGTCGCCAAGGGGGTGGCCACCGAGGAGGACATCGACACGGCGATGCGGCTCGGGGTCAACTACCCGCTGGGGCCCTTCGAATGGTGCCGCAGGCTCGGCAGGGCGTGGGCGCACGACCTCCTGGAGGAGCTGCACCTGCGCGAACCCTCGGGCCGCTATGCGCCCTCCCTCGCGCTGTACCGCCACGGGCACGCCGCCGACAAGCGGGAGGGCACCTCATGACGACCGCGAAGCGCGACACGTACACGCCGGAGACGCTTCTGTCCGTCGCCGTCCGGGTCTTCAACGAACGCGGCTACGACGGCACCTCCATGGAGCACCTCTCCAAGGCGGCCGGCATCTCCAAGTCGTCGATCTACCACCACGTCACGGGCAAGGAGGAGCTGCTGCGGCGCGCCGTCAGCCGGGCGCTGGACGGCCTCTTCGGGATCCTCGACGAGGAGCACGCGCGCGTGGGGCGTGCCGTGGAGCGGCTGGAGTACGTCGTACGGCGCATGGTCGAGGTGCTCACCTCCGAGCTGCCGTACGTGACGCTGCTGCTGCGTGTGCGGGGCAACACGGGGACCGAGCGGTGGGCCCTGGAGCGGCGCCGCGACTTCGACCACCGGGTCGCCGACCTGCTGAACGCGGCAGCGGTCGACGGGGACGTACGCGGCGACGTGGACGTCCGGCTCGCCACCCGGCTCGTCTTCGGGATGATCAACTCGCTCGTGGAGTGGTACCGGCCCGACGGGCGAGGCGTCGGCGAGCGCGAGGTCGCCGACGCGGTGGTGCAGCTCGTCTTCTCAGGGCTCCGCAGAGAGCAGTGAGCTCAGCCCTCCGGCTCCAGGTCCTCCTCCTCGAAGACCAGCAGCGTTCTTGTGCTGAGCACTTCCGGGATGGCCTGGAGGCGGGTGAGGACCAGCTCCCGTAGTGCCCTGTTGTCGGGGGTGTGCACCAGGAGCAGTACGTCGAAGTCGCCGCCCACCAGCGCGATGTGGGAGGCGCCGGGGAGGATCCGCAGCTGTTCGCGGACCGTGCGCCAGGTGTTCTGCACGATCTTGAGGGTGATGTAGGCCGAGGTGCCCTGACCGGCGCGTTCGTGGTCGACGCGCGCCCCGAAGCCGCGGATCACGCCGTCCTCGATGAGCCGGTTGATGCGCGCGTAGGCGTTGGCCCGGGAGACGTGCACGCGTTCGGCCACGGAGCGTATCGACGCGCGGCCGTCTATCTGGAGCATCTGGAGGATGTCCTGATCGATCGCGTCGAGCGGCCGGGCGGGCGGTTCGACGCCGCCGGGCTCGGGCGGTTCGGCCATTTGTTCAGGTGCCATGTCCCCCCGCCTCCCTGCCATGGACGTACTGCATCCATCTCAGGCTGTGCAGAACCGTTTGTCCACAGCTTGGTGGGGTCTGTAGCCAAAATGTGCCGACGACCGAACAATCGGTAGGTGAGGCGCATCACAACCGACGCGTCTCTTCAGCCGCTCCCACGAGGAGGTGCCGTCATGACGGTCATGGAGCAGCGAGGCGCATATCGGCCAACGCCGCCGCCCGCCTGGCAGCCCCGTACCGACCCCGCGCCGCTGCTGCCCGACGCGCTGCCGTACCGCGTGCTCGGCACCGAGGCGGCCGGACAGGTCGACCCGGGTCTGCTGCGCCGTCTGTACGCGGAGCTGGTGCGCGGCCGCCGCTACAACACGCAGGCCACCGCCCTCACCAAGCAGGGCCGCCTCGCCGTGTACCCCTCCAGCACCGGCCAGGAGGCCTGCGAGGTCGCCGCCGCGCTGGTCCTCGAGGAGCACGACTGGCTCTTCCCGAGCTACCGCGACACCCTCGCGGCCGTCGCCCGCGGCCTCGACCCCGTGCAGGCTCTCACCCTGCTGCGCGGCGACTGGCACACCGGCTACGACCCGCGCGAGCACCGCATCGCGCCGCTGTGCACCCCCCTCGCGACGCAGCTCCCGCACGCCGTGGGCCTCGCGCACGCCGCCCGTCTCAAGGGCGACGACGTGGTCGCGCTCGCCCTGGTCGGCGACGGCGGCACCAGTGAGGGCGACTTCCACGAGGCACTGAACTTCGCCGCCGTCTGGCAGGCCCCGGTCGTCTTCCTCGTGCAGAACAACGGCTTCGCGATCTCCGTCCCGCTCGCCAAGCAGACCGCGGCGCCGTCGCTGGCCCACAAGGCCGTCGGCTACGGCATGCCGGGCCGCCTGGTCGACGGCAACGACGCGGCCGCCGTGCACCAGGTGCTGAGCGAAGCCGTCGCCCACGCGCGCGCGGGTGGCGGTCCGACGCTCGTGGAGGCGGTGACCTACCGCATCGACGCCCACACCAACGCCGACGACGCGACCCGCTACCGCGGCGACACCGAGGTCGAGACCTGGCGCGGGCACGACCCGATCGCTCTCCTCGAGCACGAGCTGACCGAGCGAGGTCTGCTCGACGAGGACGGCATACGCACCGCACGCGACGCCGCCGAGGCGATGGCCGCGGACCTGCGTGAGCGCATGAACCAGGACCCGGTGCTCGACCCCATGGATCTGTTCGCCCATGTGTATGCCGAGCCCACACCGCAACTGCGCGAGCAGGAGGCCCTGCTGCGGGCCGAGCTCGACGCCGAGGCGGACGGATCGCACGAGCACGGGCACACGCACGCGCACGGGCCGGAAGGAGCCGGGCGATGACCACCGTTGCCCTCAAACCGGCCACCATGGCGCAGGCCCTCGGGCGCGCGCTGCGCGACGCCATGGCCGAGGACCCGACGGTCCACGTCATGGGCGAGGACGTCGGCACCCTCGGCGGCGTCTTCCGGGTCACCGACGGGCTCGCCAAGGAGTTCGGCGAGGACCGCTGCACCGACACCCCGCTCGCCGAGGCGGGCATCCTCGGCGCGGCCGTCGGCATGGCGATGTACGGGCTGCGGCCGGTCGTCGAGATGCAGTTCGACGCGTTCGCCTACCCGGCGTTCGAGCAGCTCATCTCGCACGTCGCCCGCATGCGCAACCGCACCCGCGGCGCGATGCCGCTGCCGATCACCATCCGTGTTCCCTACGGCGGTGGCATCGGCGGGGTCGAGCACCACAGCGACTCCTCCGAGGCGTACTACATGGCGACTCCGGGGCTCCATGTCGTCACACCCGCCACGGTCGCCGACGCCTACGGGCTGCTGCGCGCGGCCATCGCCTCCGACGACCCGGTCGTCGTCCTGGAGCCCAAGCGGCTGTACTGGTCGAAGGACTCCTGGAACCCGGAGGAGCCGCCGGCCGTTGAGCCGATAGGCCGCGCGGTGGTGCGGCGCTCGGGCCGGAGCGCCACGCTCATCACGTACGGGCCGTCGGTGCCGGTCTGCCTCGAAGCCGCCGAGGCGGCGCGGGCGGAGGGCTGGGACCTCGAAGTCGTCGACCTGCGCTCCCTGGTGCCGTTCGACGACGAGACGGTCGCCGCGTCCGTACGACGGACCGGACGCGCGGTCGTCGTGCACGAGTCGGGTGGGTACGGCGGACCGGGCGGGGAGATAGCGTCCCGGATCACGGAGCGCTGCTTCCATCATCTGGAGGCGCCGGTGCTGCGTGTGGCCGGGTTCGACATCCCGTACCCGCCGCCGATGCTGGAGCGGCACCACCTGCCCGGCGTCGACCGGATTCTGGACGCCGTGGGGCGTCTGCAGTGGGAGGCGGACAACTGATGGCGCAGGTGCTGGAGTTCAAGCTCCCCGACCTCGGCGAGGGCCTCACCGAGGCGGAGATCGTCCGCTGGCTGGTGGAGATCGGGGACGTAGTCGCCGTCGACCAGCCCGTCGTCGAGGTCGAGACGGCCAAGGCGATGGTCGAGGTGCCGTGCCCCTACGGCGGTGTGGTCACCGCCCGCTTCGGCGAGGAGGGCACGGAACTGCCCGTGGGATCACCGCTGCTCACGGTCGCGGTGGGTGCGCCCGCCGAGGCGCTCTCGGGTGCGGTGTCCGCGGAGAGCGGCGAGACCTCCGGCAACGTGCTGGTGGGATACGGCACGGGTGCGGCGCCCGCGCGGCGCAGGCGGGTGCGGCCCCAGCACACGGCTTCGGTACGTCCGGCCGAGCGGGCAGTGCCCGACCCGGCCCCCACCGCCCCGGTGGAGCGGCCGGAGGGGCCCGTGGCGGTGATCTCCCCGCTCGTGCGTCGGCTCGCCCGGGAAAACGGGGTGGACCTGCGGGAGCTTGAGGGATCGGGGCCCGAGGGACTGATCCTGCGGGCGGACGTCGAGTACGCGCTGCGGGCCGCGGCCACGCAGGGACGGTCGGTCCACGCGGGACCACAGGCCGCGCCGATGCACGCACCGGCCGCACCGGCGGGCTCCGTGCACGCGGAGTCCGTGCAGGCGCTGCCCGCACCCGCAGTCGTTCCCGCCGGCCGGGGCGAGGGCGTTCGTGTCCCGCTGCGCGGGGTGCGGGGAGCCGTCGCCGACAAGCTCTCCCGCAGCCGCCGGGAGATCCCCGACGCCACCTGCTGGGTGGACGCCGACGCGACGGAACTCATGCACGCGCGCGTGGCCATGAACGCCGCGGGTGGCCCGAAGATCTCGCTGCTGGCGCTGCTCGCCCGCATCACCACCGCCGCGCTGCTCCGCTTCCCCGAGCTCAACTCGACGGTCGACATGGAGGCCCGCGAGGTCGTACGGCTCGACCGGGTGCACCTGGGTTTCGCCGCGCAGACGGAGCGGGGGCTCGTCGTTCCCGTCGTACGGGACGCGCACGCGCGCAGTGCCGAGTCGCTGAGCGGGGAGTTCGCCAGGCTCACCGAGGCGGCGCGCGCCGGGAAGCTGACGCCCGGGGAACTCACGGGCGGCACCTTCACGTTGAACAACTACGGGGTGTTCGGCGTCGACGGCTCCACGCCGATCATCAACCACCCCGAGGCCGCCATGCTGGGCGTCGGCAGGATCGTGCCCAAGCCGTGGGTGCACCAGGGTGAGCTGGCGGTGCGTCAGGTCGTCCAGCTCTCGCTCACCTTCGACCACCGGGTGTGCGACGGCGGCACGGCAGGCGGTTTCCTGCGCTATGTCGCGGACTGCGTGGAACAGCCGGCGGTGCTGCTGCGCACGCTGTAGCCGCCGCGAGCCCCCGTCCACATGCTGTGCACGGGGGTGGACATGATCCTTCAGGCGCTCATACTCGGGGGATGAACGCGTACGAGCCTCCGGGCGCCGCCGACTACGACGCCGTCGTGCTCGCCGGAGGCGCTGCCCGGCGGCTCGGCGGAGCCGACAAGCCCGGCGTGCGCGTGGGTGGTCGTCCGTTGCTCGACCGGGTACTGGCCGCGTGCTCGGGTGCCGCCGTCACGGTCGTCGTGGCCGAGCCCAGACCGACCGCGCGCTCCGTGACCTGGGCCCGCGAGGACCCACCCGGCGGCGGCCCCCTCGCCGCTCTCGCCGCCGGCCTGCGGCACACCTCGGCGCAGTACGTCGTCGTACTCTCCGCCGACCTGCCGTTCCTCGCCGGGACGACGGTCCGGCGCCTGGTGGCGGGGCTTCGGGCGGACGCTTCCGGGGAGGGCCTCTCCGGCCCCGGGAGTCGGCCGAACGACTCAGCGGTGGCCGTGCAAGGCTCCGGCCCACCGCGCCCGCGCACGGCTGCGCTTGAGACGGGCCCCGAGGGGGCTCCCGTCGGCCCTGACGGCGAATCGCCCCGCCCGGACGCCAAGCCCTCGCCCCCCACCCGCAACTCGCCCGACCCCGAAGGCGCCGCGCTCACCCGCCCCGACGGCGTCATGCTCACCGACCCCGACGGGCGGGACCAACCCCTCGTGGCCGCCTACCGTGTCGCCTCGCTGCGGCGTGAACTGGCGGTGCTCGTAGCCGAGTACGGCGGTCTGGACGGGCTGCCGCTTCGGCGGCTCACCGGGGCGCTCGATCTCACTCGTATCTCCGACCCGGTCGCGTCCTTCGACTGCGACACCTGGGACGACATCGCTGTCGCCCGGGCACGTATCAGGGAGCATGGGCACGTGTTGGATGAATGGATTTCCGCAGTCAAGGACGAACTGGGCATCGATCTGGACGTCGACACCGGCGTCCTGCTCGATCTGGCCCGTGATGCCGCGCACGGTGTGGCGCGGCCCGCGGCGCCGCTGACCACGTTCCTCGTGGGGTACGCGGCGGCGCAGGCGCGCGGAGGACCCGAAGCCGTGGCCGAGGCCGCCCGCAAGGCCGCGGCGCTGGCGCTGCGCTGGGCCGACGAGGACGCTCCCGACGCCAAGCCCGGCTCGGTGAGCGACGCCGAGCCCGGCCCCGTGACGGAGACCGAGCCCGGCACCGAGGCCGGAACCGGTCCCGGCGATCGGCCCGGCGCCGGATGACCGCGCCGCGTGCCCGGGCCGGCCGCGACGCCGACGAACTCGACGTGGAGGAGGCCCTCGCCTTGGTGAAGGACACGGGCGACCGAGGGCCGCGGGAGCCGGGGCCCGGTCCGCGGCACGACGCGCAGGACGCACAGGACCTCGACGTGGAGGAGGCCCTCGCCCTGGTGAGGGAGGCGGGCCCACGAGACCCCCTTCGGAACCCCGGCGCCGACATCCCCGCCCCCTCCTCTCAGGGCGCCCACCCCGGCAAGGGGGGTGCCCATCACAAAGCCACCCCGTGGCCCGAGGCCCGCGTCACCGCCGAGCGGGCCGCCCGCTCCGTACCGCGCCGGGCCCCCGTCTCCGTGCCCCTGGACGCCGCCCTCGGCCTCGTCCTCGCCGCTCCCCTCACCGCGCTCACCGACCTCCCCTCCTTCGACACCTCCGCCATGGACGGCTGGGCGGTCGCCGGGCCCGGCCCCTGGGACGTACGGGAGGAGGGGGCGCTCGCCGGCCACGCGCAGCCGCAGCCGCTCACCGACGGCGAGGCGATGCCGATCGCGACCGGCGCACGCATCCCGCAGGACACCACGTCCGTGCTGCGCAGCGAGCACGGGCAGACGGACGGCAGAGGCCGCCTGCACGCCACCCGGGAACCGGCCCACGGGCAGGACATCCGGCCGCGCGGCCAGGAGTGCCGCAGCGGCGACCGCCTGCTGCCCACCGCCACGGTGGTCACACCGGCGGTGCTCGGGCTCGCCGCGGCGGCCGGGTACGACACCGTCTCCGCCGTGCCGCGCCCGCGCGCCGAAGTCCTCGTACTGGGCGACGAGTTGCTGACCGCGGGACTGCCTCACGACGGGCTCATCCGGGACGCCCTCGGCCCCATGCTGCCGCCCTGGCTGCGGGCGCTCGGCGCCGAGGTCGTCGCCGTGCGCAGGCTGGGCGACGACGCCGAGGCACTGCACCGGGCGATCACCGGCTCCGGCGCGGATCTGATCGTCACGACCGGAGGCACCGCCGCCGGCCCCGTCGACCACGTCCACCCCACCCTGCGCCGCATCGGCGCCGAACTCCTCGTGGACGGCGTCAAGGTGCGCCCCGGCCACCCCATGCTCCTGGCCCGCACGAGGGACGATCAGCATCTCGTCGGCCTGCCCGGCAACCCGCTGGCCGCCGTCTCCGGGCTGCTCACGCTCGCCGAGCCCCTCCTGCGCACCCTGGCGGGCCGCGCGGCCCCGGAACCGTACACGCTGCCTCTCAAGGACGAGGTGCACGGGCATCCGTACGACACCCGGCTCATCCCCGTGGTGCTGCGCGCCGACGAGGCGGTGCCGCTGCACTTCAACGGCCCGGCCATGCTGCGCGGTATCGCCGCGGCGGACGCCCTCGCGGTCGTACCGCCGGGCGGCGCCCGTCCGGGTCAGGAGCTCGAACTGCTCGATCTGCCCTGGGCGATGGCCGGCATCGGGGAGTGTTTCACGTGAAACTTCCGGGCCGTGACGCGATCGCGCGTCAGCCGGACGAGCGTCTCGTGATCCACCATGTGACCCTCCCGAGAAAGGTGGTCGCCCGTCCGCTCCTGCAGGTCGGCAGGCGGTTGGCCATGGCCCTGCTGGTGCTGGTCGCGACCGCGTTCATCGTCTGGCTCGACGGGGACGGCTACAACGACAACTCCGACGGCGCCGTCGACCTGCTCGACGCCCTCTACTACGCGACGGTCACCCTCTCCACCACGGGATACGGCGACGTCACACCGGTCAGCGACGCGGCCCGGATCACCAACATCTTCGTCATCACACCGCTGCGCGTGCTGTTCCTGATCATCCTGGTCGGCACCACGCTGGAGGTCCTCACCGAACGCACCCGGGAGGAGTGGCGTCTGAACCGCTGGAGGGCGGCCTTGCGCGATCACACCATTGTCATCGGCTTCGGGACCAAGGGGCGTTCGGCCATCGAGACCGTCTGTGCGGCCTCAGCGGCGCCGCTGAGGAAGGACCAGGTCATCGTGGTCGACCCCGACGCGAAGGTGGTCGAGGCGGCGACCGCCGAGGGGTATGCCGGGGTCGTCGGGGACGCGACCCGCAGTGATGTGCTGGCACGGGCCGAGGTGCGCAACGCGCGGCAGATCATCATCGCGACGCAGCGCGACGACACCGCGGTGCTGGTCACCCTGACCGCGCGGCAGCTCAACCGAACGGCGAAGATCGTCGCGGCCGTGCGCGAGGAGGAGAACGCGCCGCTGCTGCGGCAGTCCGGCGCCGACGCTGTGATCACCAGCGCCAGCGCGGCCGGACGGCTGCTCGGCCTCTCCGTGCTCAGCCCCAGCGCGGGCATGGTCATGGAGGACCTCATCCAGCAGGGCAGCGGCCTGGACATCACCGAGAGGCCGGTCACCAAGGCCGAGGTGGGGCGCGGGGTGCGGGACACCGAGGACCTGGTGGTGAGCGTCGTACGAGGGCATCGGGTGCTCGGATACGACGATCCGGACCTCGGGACCCTGGAGCTGACGGACCGGCTGATCACGATCGTGCGGGTGACCGCGGCCAAACAGACGGCGCCCGACACCCGGCCGCTGCCCCGGGACTGAACCGGAGCAGCGGCAGGCGAGCGGGCTACTTGCGGTTGTAGAGCCGCATGGTGACCGGGCCGAAGACCGCCAGGAACAGCGCGGACCAGCCCAGTGACCAGGCGACCTCGGCGCCCGGCCAGTCGCCGCCCATCAGGCCGCGCACGGCGGACGACAGATGGGTGATCGGGCTGTTGTTGACGAAGGCCTGCAGCCAGCCCGGCATGGTCTTCGGTTCGACGAACACGTTGGACAGGAACGTGAGCGGGAAGATGACCATCATGCTGACCCCCATCACTGACTTCTCGGTGCGCAGCAGCAGGCCGAACATGGTCCAGATCCACGAGAACGCGAACGAGAAGACCAGCAGCACCGCGATTCCGGCGAGTACGCCGAGGACTCCGCCGTCGGGGCGGTAGCCCAGGATGATTCCGACGGTGAGCATGACCACGGACGCCATCGTGTAGCGCAGGGCGTCGCCGAGGAGATAGCCGACCATCGTCGACGGCCGCCAGATCGGCAGCGTACGGAAGCGGTCGAAGACGCCCTTCTCGATGTCGGTGTTGACCGAGACGCCCGTGTACATCGTGATCATCACGACCGACAGCACGAGGATGCCCGGCAGCAGGAACTGGATGTACTCCTTCGGCGAACCGGCCAGCGCACCGCCGAACAGGTACGTGTACATCAGCACCATCATGATCGGGAAGGCGGTGACGTCGAAGAGCTGTTCCGGTACGTGCTTGATCTTGAGGATCGCCCGCCAGCCGAAGGTCAGCGACGTCGACAGGGCGCTGGGCCGCGGCGGCCGTTCCTTGGACAGGAGCAGCGTGGCCAGCGACTCGGCGCTGACGGGGGCGAGGTCCTGGCTCTCGGTGGTCGTCGCGGTGCTCATGCCGCCGCCTCCTCGTCCTTGACGGGTTCGGTGTGATGGCCGGTGAGGGCGAGGAAGACCTCGTCCAGGCTGGGCTGGCCCAGCGAGAAGTTGTCGACGACGACGCCGGTGCGGGCCAGTTCGGCGAGCGCCCGCGCGGCCTGCTCCGCCGCCCCCTGGCCGTTGGTCCCGCCCGTGCCGACGCGGGCCGTCAGGGCCACCGGATCGGGCTCCAGCTGCACCTCGGCGTCCAGGGCCAGCCGCAGCACCTGCTCGGCCTCGGGGCGCTGGGCCGGGTCGCGCAGCCGCAGATGGACGGAACCGGCGCCGACGGACGCCTTCAGCTCGCCCTTGGTGCCCTCCGCGATCACCCGGCCCTTGTCGATGACGGCGATCCGGGACGCCAGCTGGTCGGCCTCGTCCAGGTACTGCGTGGTGAGCAGCACGGTCGTGCCCTGGGCGACCACCGCGCGCACGATGTCCCACACCTGGTTGCGGCTGCGCGGGTCGAGACCGGTCGTCGGCTCGTCGAGGAAGAGCAGGTCGGGCGTGTTGAGGATGGACGCGGCGATGTCGATACGGCGCCGCATACCGCCCGAGTAGTGCTTGATCTGCCTGCCCGCCGCTTCGGCCAGCCCGAACGCCTCCAGCAGCTGCGCCGAACGGAGCTGTGCGGCCCGCTTGCCGTACCCGAGGAGCCTGCCGAGCAGCACCAGGTTCTCGGTGCCGGTCAGGTCCTCGTCGACGGACGCGTACTGCCCGGTGAGGCTGACCCGGCCGCGCACATGGTCGGCCTCCCGTACGACGTCACGGCCGAAGACGTGTGCCTGGCCGCCGTCCGGGCGCAACAGCGTGGCCAGCATCTTGACGGTGGTGGTCTTGCCCGCGCCGTTGGGACCGAGGACCCCGTAGACCATGCCGGCGGGTACGGAGAGGTCGACGCCGTCGACGGCCCGGGTCTCGCCGAACGTCTTCACCAGCCCCGCGGTCTCGATCGCCGGGCCGGACGTCTGTGCGCTCATGTCGTGGGTCCTTCCGCGTCGTGCGCGTACTCGGTGTCGTCCACGGACTCGGTGTTCTCGGTGTGCTCGGCTGCGGAATCCGTGGACGCGGCTACCAGAGGGAAGACCGCCGCCGAGGCGTGAACTCATCGCTCGCGGCCCGGGGAATCGCAAGGACGCGCGCGGCCGCCGTACTCCACCGTGCCTCGGCCCGAAGGGCGCCCGCATCCGAATTACCGCGAGGAGTAGCGTCCCCCTCATGTACGCGATCACGATTCCTGAACCTGGTGGGCCCGAGGCGCTGGTGTGGGACGAGGTCCCGGACCCCGTGCCCGGCGAGGGCGAGGTCTTGGTCGAGGTGGTGGCCAGCGCCGTCAACCGCGCCGACCTGCTGCAGCGGCAGGGCTTCTACAACCCGCCCCCCGGCGCCTCCCCGTACCCCGGTCTCGAGTGCTCGGGCCGTATCACCGAGCTCGGTGCGAACGTCACCGGCTGGTCCGTCGGCGACGAGGTGTGCGCGCTGCTCGCGGGCGGCGGATACGCCGAGAAGGTCGCCGTCCCGGCCGGGCAGCTGCTGCCCGTGCCCGAGGGCCTCGACCTCAGGCAGGCGGCGGCGCTGCCCGAGGTGACGTGCACCGTGTGGTCGAACGTGTTCATGGTCAGCCATCTGCACCCCGGCGAGACCCTCCTCGTGCACGGCGGCTCCAGTGGCATCGGCACCATGGCGATCCAGCTCGCCAAGGCCGTCGGTGCGAAGGTCGCCGTCACGGCGGGCACCAAGGAGAAGCTCGACTTCTGCTCCGAGCTCGGCGCGGACATCCTGATCAACTACCGCGAGCAGGACTTCGTCGAGGAGATCGAGCGGGTCACGGACGGCGCGGGCGCGGACGTCATCCTCGACAACATGGGCGCCAAGTACCTGGACCGCAACGTGCGGGCCCTCGCGGTCAACGGACGCCTCGCGATCATCGGCATGCAGGGCGGCATCAAGGGCGAGCTGAACATCGCGACGCTCCTGGGCAAGCGCGCCGCGATCAGCGCGACCTCGCTGCGCGCCCGGCCGCTCGGCGAGAAGACGGCCATCGTGGCGGCCGTACGCGAGCACGTGTGGCCGCTGATCGCGGCCGGTCGCGTACGGCCGGTCGTCGACCGCGAGCTGCCGATGAGCGACGCGGCGGCGGCCCACCGGGTGCTGGAGGAGAGCGGCAACATCGGGAAGGTGCTGCTCGTCGCGCCGTAGCGCGGCGGACCGCCTCAGCCGCGCCGCACGCGCAGCGCCACGAAGGCCAGCCCGAGGCCCAGGCCGACGAGGATCAGCCCGCTGCCGAGGGACACGATCCGCAGGACGGGTTCCTCGGCGGGCACGGGCGGCACGACGCTCTGCCGGACGGGGATCGCGGCGTTCTGCGACGGCACGGGCGTGACAGTGGCCTCCGGGCTGGCCTCCTGGCCGGTCTCCTGGTCCTCCTGGTCCGCGATCCCGTCGTCGTCCTCGTCCACCCCGTCCTCGTCCACCCCGTCCTCGTCCTCGTCCCGCGCCACCGGGTCCTCGCGGCCGGGCCGTTCGCGGCCCTCTCCCGGGAGGCTTCCGGCCCGGGAAGCGGCGGGGGCGGGGGCGGGCGCGGCGGCGTGCGCGGTGTACGGGGCGTACGCGGTGGGGACGGCGCCGGTGGCCAGGACCAGCAGCAGCCCGGTCACGCGCAGGGCGCGAAGCCATGGAGTCACGCCGGTGACCTCCTCCCGGTGCGATGCAGAAGGCGGATGCGCGAGGACGGATGCGCGAGGACGGTGTGCCGACATCGGACGGTTCGCCGAGATCACCGAGATCGGCGGGACCAGCCTCACACGGCCCCCCGCCTCCGGCATCTCGGCAGCTTCCCCCCGGCGCCCCTTGGCGTGCCCCGGGCCGCCCGCTAGAGATACCGGGTATGTCGATACGCCACGGTCTGCTGACGCTCCTGGAGCGCGGCCCCCGCTACGGTGCGCGGCTGCGGAGCGAGTTCGAGTCGCGCACCGGATCCACCTGGCCGCTGAACGTCGGCCAGGTCTACACGACGCTCGGCCGTCTGGAACGGGACGGCCTGATCGCCCAGCAGGGCGCGGACCGGGCGGGACACGTCCTGTACGCCCTGACCGAGGCCGGCCGCACCGAGCTGCGGGCCTGGTTCGCGCGGCCCGTGGAGCGCATGAGCCCGCCGCGCGACGAACTGGCCATCAAGCTGGCGATGGCGGTCGGGGCGCCCGGCGTCGACGTCCGCGAAGTGGTGGAGGTCCAGCGCCACCATCTGACGGAGGCGATGCGGACGTACGCCCGGCTGCGGGCCCGCGCGCTGGCCCCGGCGCCGCGGCACCGTGACGAGGTGGCCGCTCTGCTCGTCGTCGAGCGGCTGATCTTCCGTGCGGAGGCCGAGGTCCGCTGGCTCGACCACTGCGAGGCGCTGCTGCTGCGGCTCGCCCGGGCCGCCGCGACCGAGCCGCCGCCGGTCGGGGGCCGGCCGTGAGGCCGTACGGACGCAAGCAGCCGCGTCGTAAACGGTGGATCAGGCTCCGGAGGGGGCACCACCGTGGTGTGGACTACGCGTGCGAGAGAATGGCTGCATGGAGATGCCGAGGAACGAACGGTCGCCGGAGAACCCCCAGATTCTGGTTGTGGGCCAGGACGGAATGGCCATCGGTGGCGGAGGCGACGAGGACTCCCGCGAGGTTCCGGTGACGGAGATGGTGGAGCAACCGGCGAAGGTCATGCGGATCGGAAGCATGATCAAGCAGTTGCTGGAGGAGGTCCGTGTGGCTCCTCTGGACGAGGCGAGCCGGGTCCGGCTCAAGGAGATCCACGCCAGCTCGGTGAAGGAGCTGGAGGACGGCCTGGCCCCCGATCTCGTCGAGGAGCTGGAGCGGCTCTCCCTGCCCTTCACGGACGAGCAAATCCCCAGTGACGCGGAACTGCGCATCGCGCAGGCCCAGTTGGTGGGCTGGCTGGAGGGACTCTTCCACGGGATCCAGACGACCCTGTTCGCCCAGCAGATGGCGGCCCGGGCCCAGTTGGAGCAGATGCGCCGCGCCCTGCCGCCGGGTGTCGGCGACGAGCATGGCGACGACCCGCGCGCGGGTGGCCGCTCGGGTGGGCCCTACTTGTAGGCCTGACTCGTAGGTCTGACTTGCAGGCCTGTAGCGGCAGTACGTATGGGTGGGGCCCGGCACGAAAAGTGCCGGGCCCCACCCATACGCCGCTGCGCGTGGCCGATCAGGCCCAGGTGATCAGCCGCTTGGGCTGCTCCAGGATCGCCGCCACGTCGGCGAGGACCTTGGAACCCAGCTCGCCGTCGACCAGGCGGTGGTCGAAGCTCAGCGCCAGTGTCGTCACCTGGCGCGGCTTGACCTTGCCCTTGTGGACCCACGGCTGGAGCTTGATCGCACCGACCGCGAGGATCGCGGACTCGCCGGGGTTGAGGATCGGCGTGCCCGTGTCCACGCCGAAGACGCCGACGTTCGTGATCGTGACCGTGCCGCCCTGCATCGCCGCCGGGGAGGTCTTCCCCTCGCGGGCCGTCGACACCAGCTCGCCGAGCGCCTGCGCCAGCTGCGGCAGCGTCTTGTCGTGGGCGTCCTTGATGTTCGGGACGATCAGGCCGCGCGGGGTGGCCGCGGCGATGCCCAGGTTCACGTAGTGCTTGAGCACGATCTCCTGGTTGGCCTCGTCCCACGACGCGTTGACGTCGGGGTTGCGCTTGATCGCGACCAGCAGGGCCTTGGCGATGAGCAGCAGCGGGTTCACCCGCAGCCCCTGCATCTCCTTGTCCTGCCTCAGCTCCTCGACGAGCTTCATCGTGCGCGTCACGTCGATCGTCACGAACTCCGTGACGTGCGGCGCGGTGAACGCCGAGCCGACCATCGCCTGGGCGGTCATCTTGCGGACGCCCTTGACCGGGACACGGGTCTCACGGGCGCCGTCGTACGTGCTGACGGGCGCGGGTGCCGGGGCGGGAGCCGCCGGGGTCTCCACGACCGTCGGCTGCGGCGCCGGGGGCGCCACCGCCGCGTGCACGTCCTCGCGCGTGATGATGCCGTCCGGCCCGGACGGCGTGACCGTGGCGAGGTCGACCCCGAGGTCCTTGGCCAGCTTGCGCACCGGCGGCTTGGCGAGGGGGCGGGAGGCGGCGGGCGCGGAGTGCCCGTTCATCTCGGCCTGGATCGCGCTCGCCGCGTAGTACGTGCCCGCCGGGGCCTCGGGCTCCGGCTTCTGGGCCGGGACCTCGGCTCCCTTGCGGGGGCGGCGCTTCGTGGAGGACTCGGCGACCCCGTACCCCACGAGCACCGGTGTGCGGCCCTGGGGCTTGGCCTCTTCGGCGGGCGTCTCCTGGACGGGAGCCTCTTGAGCGGGAGCGTCGGCGGCAGGCGCCACCGCACCCCCGCCCACGTTCACCGCGATGATCGACGTGCCCACGTCGACCGTGGTGCCCTCGGGGAAGCGCAGCTCGTGGACGACCCCGTTGTACGGGATGGGCAGCTCGACGGCGGCCTTGGCCGTCTCGACCTCGCACACCACCTGCCCGTCCGTGACGGTGTCGCCGGGCTGGACGTACCACTTGAGGATCTCCGCCTCGGTGAGTCCCTCGCCCACGTCGGGCATCTTGAACTCGCGGAGCCCCGACGCGTTCTCAGTCATCGTCGTCACGACCCTCTCCTCAGTACGCAAGCGAGCGGTCGACGGCGTCGAGCACCCGGTCCAGGCCCGGAAGATACTCGTCCTCCAGGCGCGCCGGCGGATACGGGGCGTGATAGCCGCCGACCCGCAGTACGGGCGCCTCCAGGTGGTAGAAGCACCGCTCCGTGATGCGGGCGGCGATCTCCGCGCCCGTACCCAGGAAGACCGGGGCCTCGTGCACCACGACCAGCCGGCGGGTCTTCTCGACCGAGGCCTGGACGGAGTCGAAGTCGATGGGGGACATCGAGCGCAGGTCCAGGACCTCCAGCGACTTGCCCTCCTCCTGGGCGGCGGCGGCGGCCTCCAGGCAGACCTTCACCATCGGGCCGTACGCGGCGAGCGTCAGGTCGGAGCCCTCGCGGACCACGCGCGCGGTGTGCAGCGGGCCGGGGATCGCCTCCGTGTTGACCTCGGCCTTGTCCCAGTAGCGCCGCTTCGGCTCGAAGAAGATCACCGGGTCGTCGCTCTGGATGGCCTGCTGCATCATCCAGTACGCGTCGGAGGCGTTCGAGGGGGAGACCACCTTGAGGCCCGCCACGTGCGCGAAGAGCGCCTCGGGCGACTCGGAGTGGTGCTCGACGGCGCCGATGCCGCCGCCGTACGGAATGCGGATGACGACGGGGAGCTTGATCTTGCCGAGCGCCCGCGCGTGCATCTTCGCGAGCTGCGTGACGATCTGGTCGTAGGCCGGGAAGACGAAGCCGTCGAACTGGATCTCCACCACCGGGCGGTAGCCGCGCAGGGCGAGGCCGATCGCGGTGCCGACGATGCCCGACTCGGCGAGCGGGGTGTCGATGACCCGGTCCTCGCCGAAGTCCTTCTGGAGGCCGTCGGTGACGCGGAAGACGCCGCCGAGCTTGCCGACGTCCTCGCCCATGATCAGGACCTTGGGGTCGGTGTCGAGGGCCGTGCGCAGCGACTCGTTGATCGCCTTGGCCAGCGCCATCTTTTCTGCTGCCATCGCTACTTGCCCTCCTCTTCGGCCGCGAACGACGCCTGGTAGGCGGCGAACTGGGCGCGCTCCTCGTCGACGAGCGCGTGCCCGTCCGCGTACGCGTTCTCGAAGATGGCGAAGTGGTCCGGGTCCGGCATGGCACGCACCACTTCACGCACTCGTTTGCCCAACGCCTCGCTCTCGGCTTCGAGTTCCGCGAAATATCCCTCGTCCGCGTGGTTTGCGGCCTCGAGATAGGTGCGCAGACGCAGGATCGGGTCCTTCGCCTCCCACGCCTCGCGCTCCTCGTCGGCCCGGTACTTGCTCGGGTCGTCGGAGGTGGTGTGCGCGCCCATGCGGTAGGTGTACGCCTCCACGAGGGTGGGGCCCTCGCCGCGGCGGGCCCGCTCAAGGGCCCACTTGGTGACGGCGAGGCAGGCGAGGACGTCGTTGCCGTCGACGCGGACGCCCGGGAAGCCGAAGCCCTGCGCGCGCTGGTAGAGCGGGACGCGGGTCTGCTTCTCGGTCGGCTCGGAGATGGCCCACTGGTTGTTCTGGCAGAAGAACACCACGGGGGCGTTGTAGACCGCGGAGAAGGTGAATGATTCGGCGACGTCGCCCTGGCTGGAGGCGCCGTCCCCGAAGTACGCGATCACGGCCGAGTCCGCGCCGTCCTTGGCGATGCCCATGGCGTAGCCGGTGGCGTGCAGCGTCTGCGAGCCGATGACGATCGTGTAGAGGTGGAAGTTGTTGCTGTTGGGGTCCCAGCCGCCGTTGTTCACGCCGCGGAACATGCCGAGCAGGTTGGTCGGGTCGACCCCGCGGCACCAGGCGACGCCGTGCTCGCGGTAGGTCGGGAAGACGTAGTCGTCCTCGCGGGTGGCGCGGCCGGAGCCGATCTGGGCGGCCTCCTGGCCGAGCAGCGACGCCCACAGGCCCAGCTCGCCCTGGCGCTGCAGGGAGGTGGCCTCGGCGTCGAAGCGGCGGGTCAGGACCATGTCCCGGTACAGACCGCGCAGCTCGTCGGGGGTGATGTCGGCGACGTACGGGTCGTACGTGGCGTCCTCGACCCGGGTGCCTTCCGGGGTCAGCAGTTGTACGAGTTCGGGCTCGGAGCCCGGTGTGCTCGGCGACTTCTTGGCGGCGGCGCGCTTGGCAGCGGCGCCTGCGGCGCTCTTCGTACCGGCGCTGCGTCGCGGCTTGCGCGCGGCAGTGCTCTCCACGGTCACGTGTGCTCCTCCGTCGGTCCGGTCCCCGGGGTTGCCGGTGGGCCAGTGCGGCTCGCCTGTTTCCGATATCCGTGCACGGGGTGGGTGCACTCGGCCGGGAACAGGCGTGACAGGTGCCCCGGCGAGCGCCCTGCAACCTTCACGTTACCCAGTGCTCCACAATTCTGTGAAACCCCTCCTGACCTGCGTTTTTGCTTGGATTTCCAAGTACTTTTACTAGGGTTTCCAAGTATCTTGCGCCGGTCGGGAACAGTTGCTGGTCACAGCACTGGTTACAGCCTTGCAGGGGGCCGGAACACCGGCACGTTATCCCGGCCACCCCGGGCATTGGAAGAGTTCCCCTGGGGCGGGGTTTCGACCACTGTGTGAGACTGACCCCGTGCGCGAAGACGGAAAAATCACTGTATTTCTCCTCGACGACCATGAGGTCGTCCGGCGCGGCGTCCATGAGCTGCTCTCGGTGGAGGACGACATCGAGGTGGTCGGAGAGGCTGGTACGGCGGCAGACGCGCTGGCGCGAATTCCGGCCACCCGCCCGGACGTGGCGGTGCTGGACGTACGGCTCCCGGACGGCAGCGGCGTCGAGGTGTGCCGTGAGATCCGCTCCCGGGACGAGAGCGTCAAGTGTTTGATGCTGACCTCGTTCGCCGACGATGAGGCTCTCTTCGACGCGATCATGGCGGGCGCCTCGGGCTACGTCCTGAAGGCCATCCGCGGCGCCGAACTGCTCTCGGCGGTCCGGGACGTCGCCGCCGGGAGGTCCCTGCTCGATCCGGTGGCCACTGCCCGCGTTCTGGAGCGGTTGCGTGCCGGCGGCCGCTCCAAGGACGACGACGGGCTCTCGCACCTCACCGATCAGGAGCGCAGGATCCTCGACCTGATCGGCGAGGGGCTCACCAACCGCGTGATCGGCGAGCGGCTGCACCTGGCCGAGAAAACGATCAAGAATTATGTATCGAGTCTGCTTTCCAAACTGGGGATGGAGCGCCGTTCCCAGGCGGCTGCGTATGTGGCCCGTCGGCAGGCGGAGAAGGAGCGTCGCTGATCGGAGCCGTCGGTTCATTCGTCGGCTCGTTCTGGGGCTCGTCAGCCGTCTCGTCCTGCTGTTCGTTCTTCTTGCCCTTCTGGTCGCTCGCCGTATCGTCCGCCGCCTCATGCGTCGTTTCGTGCGTCGGCTCATTCGGGCGTCGTGAATTACTCGGGACTTAAGGCCTCCCTTTCGGGGGCAAGTTCCTCTTTTTCGCCCGGCCCGGGTGGCGCAGATTGGTCGCATGCCCACCGACGAACAGCTCGCCGCGGAACTGCTCAGGCGCACCGACCACGGACGGGTGGCCACCAGCATGCGCGCGCTGCCCTTCCTCGCGTTCGCCCGCCACATCGCCGTGGACGGCGGCATCCTGCTGCGCATGCACCGGGGTCTGGGCTACCACCAGGCGTGCGTCGGCAGCGTCGTCGCCTACGGCTCCGACAACCTGAGTTCCGCCCGGCCCGGCGAAGGGCTGTGGATCGTCCAGGTCGTGGGCCGGTGCGACAGCGTCGAGCCGTCCGCCGAGGAGCTCGCCCGTTTCGGCCCCGCTCCGCGCGTCGTGGACGGCGAGCCCTACGACCCGGTCTATCTGCGCATCGAGCCGGAGCTCGCCACCGTGCACTCCACCGACGGCGCCCTTGAGTACTCGATCACTCACAGCTCGTAATCCGGCGGGAGTGGGGTGCCCTACCATCTGGCGCGTGCCGCGCTCATCTGTACCACCGCCCGTGCCCCATGTACCACCTCCCGCACTCCGCGTACGACTCCCTGTGCGCCTCGTACCACCCCCTGTGACCCACACGCCCCCGCTGGGCGCCCTTCTCAAGCAGTACGCCGCCGGGTCCGCGCTGACCTGCGAACCCGTCGACCAGGGGCTGCTGAACCGCGGCTACCGGGTCGCCACCACCCGCGGCCGGTACTTCCTCAAGCACCACTTCGACCCCGAGACCGCCGACCCCGCAGCCATCGCCCACCAGCACCGGGCCACCCAGCGCCTCGCCGACCTGGGCGTTCCCGTCGCGCCACCGCTGACTGGCACCGACGGGCGCACAGTCGCCGTCATCGGGGGCCACGCCTACGCCCTGCACCCCTGGATCGACGGCCGGCACCGGCACGGCGGACAGCTCACGGCAGCGCAGTGCACGCGGCTGGGGGCGCTCCTGGGCGTCGTGCACGCCAGCCTGGAGCGCGTCATGCCGGCGCAGGGGCGCGCGCCCGAGCGGAAGCGTGCGCCCGCGCATCCGCCGGAAGGCGCCGACCCCACCGACACCTTCGCGCTCATCGACGACCTGCTGGCCCAGGTGCGCCGCCACCGCCCCTGCGACGTCTTCGACGAACTGGCCCGCCACCGGCTCCTGGAACGGCGCGCGCTGCTGGAACGGCACGTGGACCGTCGGCCCCCGCAGGGCGGCTCGGAGGGCTGGGTGCACGGCGACTTCCACCCGTTCAACCTGCTCTACCGCGACGGCGAGCCGGCCGCGATCGTCGACTGGGACCGGCTCGGCGTGCAGCCCCGCGCCGAGGAGGCGGTACGCGCCGCGGTCATCTTCTTCGTCCGCCCCGCCGGCACGCTCGACCTGGCGAAAGTACGGGCCTACGCGCGCGCGTACCGGCGCACCGCGGGCGCGGGACCCGCCGAACTCGCGGCGGCCGTGCACCGCGTCTGGTGGGAGCGCCTCAACGACTTCTGGATACTGCGCTGGCACTACGAGCGCGGAGACACCCGAGCCGATCCGCAGTTCCCCGCGGCGTCGGCGCTGGTGGTGTGGTGGACGCGCGAGTACGAGGCGGTGTGCGAGGCGTTCGCCGGCTGAGCGGGCGAAGGCGGCGGAGACGAAAAACGGGGCCCACGCGCGCGTGGACCCCGCTTTCACTTCTCCGCTCGGTGAGCCGACGCGTCAGCCGCCGGTCACTCCCTCCGTCGTGCCGCCGGGGTCCGTGCCGCCGTCCGCCGGATCCGACGGCGTGACCGGGTCCTCGGAAGGCGTCGGGTCGTCCGTCGGCGGCGGAGTGGTCGCCGTCGACTTCGTCGGCTCGCTCGACGGCGTCGTGGGATCCGTCGAGGGCTCGTTGCTGTAGCTCTGGGTCGGGGTGGAGGACGGCGACGAGTAGTCCGAGCTGTTGCCCGTGCTGGTGCCGGACTCCGTGGAGTCGTCGCTCGGCTCGTCGGTCGGAGCCTTGGAGGACTCCTTGTCCTTGCTGGACTGCGAGGTGGACGGTGACGGCGACGTGCCCGTGTCCCCGTCCTTCTTGTTGCCGGTGTTGTTCAGCGCGAGCGCGACACCCGCTGCGATGGCGATCACCGCGAGGACCGCGAGGATCCACAGCTTGCCGCGGCCGCCGCCCTTGTTGCCGTGCCCCTCGAAACCGCCGTCGTCCCCGCCGCCGTAGCCCGTGGGCAGGATCGGCTGCGGGATCTGCGTGGTGCCGGACTCGCCGGGGTGCGGCAGCGCGGATGTGCCGGCGAAGCCCGCCGCCGGGGTGTTGCGGCCCTCGTGCATCGCCACGGGCCCGGTGTTCCAGGTGCCGGTGTGGCCGCCCTGGTCGTACAGCATCTGCAGCCCGTACTGGACGAGGCCGCGCATCTCCTCGGCGGTCTGGAAGCGGTCGTCCGGCTCCTTGGCCAGCGAGCGCATGACGAGGCCGTCGAGCTCCGGCGGGGACACGCCGTCCGAGGTCTGGGACGGCGGCACCGGCATGTCCTGGACGTGCTGGTAGACCACCGACAGCGGTGTCTCGCCGGTGAACGGGGGCCGCAGCGCGAGGAGTTCGTAGAGCAGGCAGCCCGTCGCGTACAGGTCGGAGCGGTGGTCGACGGCCTTGCCGAGCGCTTGCTCCGGGGAGAGGTACTGCGGCGTGCCCATGACCATGCCGGTCTGCGTCATCGTGGACTGCGCGCCGTGCAGGGCGCGCGCGATGCCGAAGTCCATCACCTTGACCGCGCCGGTCTGCGTGATGATCACGTTCGCGGGCTTGATGTCGCGGTGCACGATGCCGTGCTGGTGGGAGTAGGCGAGCGCCTCCAGGACCCCGGAGACGATGATCAGCGCCTGCTCGGGCCCGGGGGCCTCGGCATTGAGCAGCAGGTCGCGGATCGTCCGGCCCTCGACGAGCTCCATCACGATGTACGGGACGACTCCGTGGCCGACCACGTCCTCGCCGGAGTCGTACACGGCGACGACCGCGTGGTGGTTGAGTCCGGCCACCGACTGGGCCTCGCGCGTGAAGCGGGCCTTGGAGACCGGGTCCTCGGCGAGGTCGGAGCGGAGCAGTTTGACCGCGACGGTGCGGCCGAGACGTACGTCCTCGGCGGCGAACACCTCGGCCATGCCGCCCCGGCCGAGTCTGTGGGTGAGCCGATACCGGCCGTCCCCGACCAGTCCGCCGTTACCCCACATCTCCGGCGCATCTGACATACCGCCGCCAGTCGCCTCGGGGTCGGACGGGCCCTGAGCGCGCTGCTGCTGTGCCATCAGTCCTCGCCGTCGTTTCTGCCCGCGGTCTGCGCGGTGGTTGTTACGGTCTCCGTCGGGCCACGCTACAGGCTCGACGCAAGGCGCCGGTCCGGGTTGGAATCGAGAAGGACCGGCCATCAAACCCGTTTCGGGTACCGTCGTGCAAATTCTGTGTACCGGCCGTACGCCACCTGTAACGCTTCCGCGACGCTTCTTTCTCAGACGGTCACGGAACGGGCACCGAGCTTGACGTGTCAGTGGCCTGGGGCAGACTTGGGCCGGAATAAGCCAATGGATCACGGACAATCGGTCGCGGACAATCGCGCACGGACGATTGGCCGTTGATCAGGAGATCACGGAACGCGGGAGCAACCAGCCGCTGCCGCCGCGCCGATGGGGGACGCAGAAGATGAGCCAGGACGGCGCACAGGGCCGGTACGCGGGGCGTGCGGTCGCCGGCGGGCGCTACCAGCTGCGGGATCTGCTCGGCGAGGGCGGTATGGCCTCGGTGCATCTCGCGTACGACTCGGTGCTCGACCGGCAGGTCGCGATCAAGACGCTGCACACCGAGCTCGGGCGCGAGCAGGCCTTCCGCGAGCGGTTCCGCCGCGAGGCCCAGTCCGTGGCGAAGCTCACGCACACGAACATCGTCTCGGTCTTCGACACCGGCGAGGACGATCTCGACGGCATGACGACGCCGTACATCGTCATGGAGTACATCGAGGGCCAGCCGCTCGGCTCGGTCCTCGACGCGGATGTGCAGCAGTTCGGCGCCATGCCCGCCGACAAGGCGCTGAAGATCACCGCGGATGTGCTGGCCGCGCTGGAGATCAGCCACGAGATGGGCCTGGTCCACCGGGACATCAAGCCGGGCAACGTGATGATGACGAAGCGCAGCGTCGTCAAGGTGATGGACTTCGGCATCGCCCGCGCCATGCAGTCCGGGGTCACGTCGATGACGCAGACAGGCATGGTCGTCGGCACCCCGCAGTACCTCTCCCCGGAGCAGGCGCTCGGCCGGGGCGTGGACGCCCGCTCCGACCTCTACTCGGTCGGCATCATGCTGTTCCAACTGGTCACCGGGCGGCTGCCGTTCGAGGCGGACTCGCCGCTGGCCATCGCGTACGCGCATGTGCAGGAGGAGCCGGTGGCTCCTTCCTCGATCAACCGGTCGCTGCCGCCGGCCGTGGACGCGCTGGTCGCCCGCGCGCTGAAGAAGAACCCGAACGAGCGCTTCCCGAACGCCGAGGCGATGCGCGACGAGTGCCTGCGCGTGGCCCAGTCCTTCCAGCCCGCCGCGCCGAACATCGTGCCGGGCGCCCAGACGTCGAGCGGCGCGGGCGTCGGCTCCGCCGTGTTCCCGCCCGTCGACCAGGCGGCGCAGGGCCCGACGGGCGCGGTGCAGACGCCGTACCAGCCGGGCCCGTACGGCTACCAGACCCCGCCGCCCGCCACCCCGGCGCCGGCCCCGTCGTACGGTTACCCGCAGCAGGGCGGCTACCAGACGCCGGCGCAGACCGCCGCGTACGCCCCCCAGCAGGCCGCCTCGACGCCGCCTCCGTACAACCTCACGCCGCAGCCCACGACGCCGCTCTCCACCGGCTCGGGCGGGCAGGGCGGCTCCGGCGGCAAGAACAACAAGCCGGTCATCATCGGCTCCATCCTCGTCGCCCTGGTCGCCATCGGCGGCCTGATCACCGCCCTCACGCTCAACGGCGGCAGTGACGACGACAAGGGCGGCACCAACGCGAGCTCCAGCGCGTCGGCCTCGTCGCCGGCATCGGGGCACCGGGGCCCGGATCTGACGAAGACGATCGAGAAGGAGAAGTGCACCGATCCCCAGGAGTCGTACAACGACCCGGACAAGATCGAGGTGCCCGACTTCACCTACAAGAACATCAAGTCGGTCAAGTCCTGCTTCCAGGCCGCCGGTTGGGAAATGAAGGAAACGCCCGTCGACGAGAACGTCTACGGCGAGGGCACGATCACGGACCAGTTCCCCTCCGCGGGGACGGACGTCGACCCCAAGGACATGCCCGAGATCGAGCTCAACGTCTCGACGGGCGACCCCTCCTGATCGCTCCCGTACCTCTTTCTGCCTGAAGCGCCGAACGGCGAAGGGGGCCGGCCGCTGGTTGCGGCCGGCCCCCTTCTGCTGTGTGCGTGGGTTACAGCGCGAAGCCGTAGTTCATGATCTTCGTCGCGTCCGACTCGCGGGCCGGGATGGACGTGGAGGCGAGGACGGTGCCGATGACCGTCTTGCCGTTGCGGGTCGCGGCGAAGACGAGGCAGTACTTGGCCTCGGGGCCGGAGCCCGTCTTCACACCGATGGCGCCGCTGTAGCTGCTGAGCAGACCGTTGGTGTTCTTCCACGTGTCCATCGTGCGGATGCTGCCGGTCTTCGTGACCGTCTTGGCCTGGTAGGTCTTGGTCTTCACGACCGTGCGGAACGTGGAGTTCTTCATCGCGCTGCTGGCGATCTTCGTCAGGTCGCGCGGCGTCGAGTAGTTGGAGCCGTTGCCGATGCCGTCGAACGAGTCGAAGTGCGTGTGCGTCAGGCCGAGGCTGGTCGCAGCGCTGTTCATCTTGCCGATGAACGACTTCACGCGGGCGGCACGCGTGGTGCCCGAGCCGTACTTGTCGGCGAGCGCGTACGCGGCGTCGCAGCCGGACGGCAGCATCAGCCCGTAGAGGAGCTGGCGGACGGTGACCTTGTCGCCGACGATCAGGTGGGCCTGCGACGCGTTGTTCGCGACGACGTAGTCGCTGTAGGCCTTCTGGATCGTGACCTTGGAGTCGAGGTTCAGGTTCGTCTGGGCCAGTACCACCTTGGCCGTCATGATCTTGGTGGTGGAGCCCGTGGAACGCTTGGTGTCCGCGGCCTTGGTGTAGAGCGTCTTGCCCGTGCCGTTGTTCATCGCGAAGCCGCCGACGGCCGCGATGGTGGGCTTGGTGACGGCGTTCGCGGGCGCCGCGCCGAGGGTTCCGGCCGCGACCACCGCGCCGGTGGTGATGACGGTGGCGGCAGCCCTGCGCGCACGCATGCCCATAATGCCAGTTTTCAAGTCGAGTACCCCGAATGCGTCAAATGACCCAAGAGTGCGGCCACATGGGAGTGCCGCACCACATCTGACACGTAAGTAGCACGGAAGGTTGTGTAGTTGGTGGGCGGGGTCCGAATGATGGACGCGGATCACGATGCGTACGTGTTGTATCTATGCTGTGCGCATGCCTGCCGTCACTCCTGTGTCCTCTGCTCCCGCCGAGGCCGTCGGACCTGCCCCCGAGAAGCCCGCCGCCCCTGCCGTCCCCGCCGCTGCGGCCGTGAAGCAGCCCCCCGCCGCCGAGCGCGTCTACGCGCACGTCAAGCAGGGGGTCCTGGAGCGCCGCTACGAGGGCGGGACACTGCTCACCGAAGGGGAGCTGGCCGAGGCGGTCGGCGTCTCGCGCACCCCGGTGCGCGAGGCGCTGCTGAAGCTGGAGGTCGAGGGGCTGATCAAGCTCTACCCGAAGAAGGGCGCGCTCGTCCTGCCCGTCTCCGCGCAGGAGATCGCGGACGTCGTCGAGACCAGGCAGCTCGTCGAGGAGCACGCGGCCCGCAAGGTCGTACCCGCCGGCCCGCAGCTGATCGCCCGGCTGGAGGAGCTGCTCGCGCGGCAGAAGGAGCAGGCCGCGGCCGGGGACCTGGCGGGCGCCGCCGTCACCGACCGCTGCTTCCACGCCGAGATCGTCCGCAGCGGCGGCAACGAGATCCTCTCGCGGCTCTACGACCAGCTCCGCGACCGGCAGCTGAGGATGGGCGTCGCCGTCATGCACGCCCACCCCGACCGGATCACCAAGACGCTCACCGAGCACGAGGAGATCCTCGACGCGCTGCGCTCCGGTGACGCGGAGGCCGTCGTCGGCATCCTCCACCGGCACGTCAGCTGGTTCTCCAACCTGGCGCGGGGCGAGGTCCGATGAGCGTCCCGAAGAGCTCCGCCGGGGCCCTCTCCCTGCCCGGCGATCCACCCGGCGGCCGCCGGGCCGTCGCCGTCTGGAGCATCGGCGTCTCCGTCTACTTCGTCGCCGTCATCTTCCGTACGTCCCTGGGCGTGGCCGGCCTGGACGCGGTGGACCGCTTCCACGTGGGCGCCTCCGCGCTCTCCACCTTCTCCATCCTCCAGCTCCTTGTGTACGCGGGCATGCAGATACCCGTCGGCCTGCTGGTCGACCGGCTCGGCACCAAGAAGGTGCTGACCATCGGCGTCGTCCTGTTCACGGCCGGGCAGCTGGGCTTCGCCTTCTCCCCCTCGTACGGCACGGCGCTGGCCTCGCGCGCGCTGCTCGGCTGCGGCGACGCGATGACCTTCATCAGCGTGCTGCGGCTCGGCACCCGGTGGTTCCCCGCCCGGCGCGGGCCGATGGTCGCGCAGTTCGCCGGTCTCGCGGGCATGGCGGGCAACCTCGTCTCGACGCTCGTCATCGCCCGGCTGCTGCACGGAGTGGGCTGGACGGCGGCCTTCGCGGGCAGCGCGGCCGCCGGCGTGGTGGTCCTCGTACTCCTGCTGCTGTTCCTGAAGGACCATCCCGAGGGCCACGAGCCCGAGCCGTTCCCGCACCAGGGGGCCGCCTACGTCCGCCGGCAGATCCTCGCGTCCTGGCGGGAGCCCGGCACCCGGCTGGGCCTGTGGGTGCACTTCACGACGCAGTTCCCGGCGATGGTGTTCCTGCTGCTGTGGGGGATGCCGTTCCTCGTCGAGGCGCAGGGGCTGTCGCGGGCTGCCGCCGGTGAACTCCTGACGCTGGTCGTCCTCTCCAACATGCTCGTCGGGCTGGTGTACGGGCAGGTCGTCGCCCGGCATCACGCGGCGCGCCTGCCGCTGGCGCTCGGCACGGTGGCGGCGACCGCGATCGTGTGGGCCGGGGTGCTGGTGTATCCCGGGGAGCACGCGCCGATGTGGGTGCTGGTCGTGCTGTGCACGGTGCTCGGGGCGTGCGGGCCGGCCTCCATGATCGGGTTCGACTTCGCGAGGCCCGCCAATCCGCCGGAGCGGCAGGGGACGGCGTCCGGGATCACCAACATGGGGGGCTTCGTCGCCTCCATGACCACGCTGCTGGCGATCGGGGTGCTGCTGGACGCCACCGGGGACAACTACCGGGTCGCGTTCGCCGCCGTGTTCGTTCTTCAGGCGGTGGGGCTGAGCCAGATCTTCCGGCTGCGCGGGCAGGCCGCTCGACGTGAGCGGGAGCGGTTGGTCGCCAGCCGGGTGGAGACGGTGCACGTCCCCGTGTAGGGGCGGCGCCCCTTCACCCCCTGCACAGCGCCGCCGCGCTCTTCCCCGGCCGCCGGACGGGCTCGGACCCGCTAGCGGGTCACCGCGAAGTTTCTCAGGATCGCGGCCGTCAGTTCCGGGTCGCCCTCTGCCTTGATGCGGTCCGCCACGGCGTCGGCGCGCACGCGGCCGCAGGCGAGGCGGACGTAGGTCTCCCAGTCGAGGGCGAGGGTGGCGGCCGGTCCGAGGGAGGGCGCGCCGTCGACCGTGCCGTTGCCCTCGGCGTCGATGCGGACCGTGCGCAGGAACTCGACGGGACCGTGGACGTCGAAGACGACCGCCGAACTCGCGGGCGCACCGGCGTCCTTGGCGACGACACCGGGCAGCGCGGCCAGCAGCTCGTCACGGGTGACGTACGCGCCCGGCGAGTCGAGGTTGCCCGGGCGGCCCAGCGCCGCGCGCAGGTCCTGCTCGTGCACCCACACGTCGAACGCCCGCTCCCGCATGGCCTCTTCGAGGGTCCACTCGCTGCCGAGCGGGCCGCGCACCTTGGTCTCCGGCTGCCGCGACTCGTTCCGCAGCTGGCGGTTGCGGCGGATGACCGTGTACTCCAGCTCCGACGTCATCTCCGGCGCCGTGTGGTGACGGCGGACGTCGACCTGCATCTCCATGTACCGCTGGTGCTCGTTGGTCACGTGGTAGAGGTCGCGCGGGAGTGTGTGGATGGGGCGGGGGTCGCCGAGCATCTCGCAGTCGAGACCGATGACATGGGACACGATGTCGCGCACCGACCAGCCGGGGCAGGGCGTCCGCCGATTCCACTCGCCCTCGACCAGCGGTGTCACCAGCTCGGTTATCGCTTCGATCGAGTGGGTCCAGGCGTCGGCGTAGGACTGAAGGCTGGGATGCAGACTCACGGAACGGGACCCCTCGGGCGGTTGGTACGCGGGCAGTGCACGGGCAGCGGGTGTCTTGAAACGCTAAGTTACGCTGCTGTGAGGCACCCCGGCAGTGCTTTCGTGTGACGATCGTAGGCCTGTATGGACGGCTCGAATGCCAGGACGGTGGTAGTGTGCGCGCCTCTCTCATCCAGATCGCCGTAGACGAGGGTGAATCGGTCGATTCACGCAGGCAGCGCGTGGCATCTCTCGTACAGGAGCACGTACGGGAACAGGGCGGAGTGGATCTTGTCGTCCTGCCCGAACTGTGGACGACCGGAGCGTTCGCCTACGAGGCGTTCGCCGCCGAGGCCGAGCCGCTGGAAGGGCCCACCTACGAGGCGATGGCGAAGGCGGCGAGCGACGCGGGCGTCTGGCTGCACGCGGGCTCGATCCCGGAGAGGGACCCCGAAGGCCCCCTCTACAACACCTCGCTCCTCTTCTCGCCCTCCGGTGAACTCGCCGCCGCGTACCGCAAGATCCACCGCTTCGGCTTCGACAAGGGCGAGGCCGTGCTGATGGGCGCGGGCACGGAACTGGTGACCGTCCGGCTGCCCGAGACGACCCTCGGCCTCGCCACCTGCTACGACCTGCGCTTCCCCGAGCTCTTCCGCGGGCTCGTCGACGCGGGCGCCGAGACCCTCGTCCTGTCGGCCGGCTGGCCCGAGCGGCGCCGCGCCCACTGGACGCTGCTGGCGCAGGCGCGGGCCGTGGAGAACCAGGCGTTCGTGCTCGCCTGCGGAACGGCCGGTACGCACGCGGGAGTTCCCCAGGCCGGGCACTCGATCGTGGTCGACCCTTGGGGCGAGGTCCTCGCCGAGGCGGGCCCGGACGAGGAGATCCTCACGGTCGACTTCGACCCCGGCAAGGTCGCGACGACCCGGGAGCAGTTCCCCGCGTTGAAGGACCGCCTGCTGGGGCTGGACCCACCGCGCCGGCCCTAGCGGCCCTGGCAAAACACCCCCTAGTCCTCCCCGCGTTCCTTCTCCGCCAGGTGGATCACGCATACCGCCACCGCGATCATCAGCGCCGGGTCCGCGTCGTCGCGTACGACGTCGACGCCGTACGTCTCCCGGACGTGCAGCCAGCGCCGGGAGATCTGGGCGAGGAGTTCGCCGTCGTAGTCGACGGCGAACTCGCGGTCGAGGATCTTGCCGCTGACGTCGAGTTCGGTGCCGTCGACCAGGCAGACGCGGTAGTGGTTGCGGAGCAGGGACAGGCGTTTGCGTTTGATGGTGGCCAGCGGGCCGCCGTCCCGCTCGATGATCATCGTGTCGCGCAGCGCGAGCATCTTCCGGTGGATGTCGATGAGGACGCGCCCGTGCGTGTCCTTCAGCTCGAAGGTGTCCCGCAGTCGCATCGCCTTGCCGTCGACGAGGTAGACCTTGGCGCCGTGGTCGTCCTCGATCCAGTAGTCCTCGCCGAAGCCGAGGAGCCGGTCGCGTACCAGGAATCTCATACGGCGAGCCCTTCCCCGGCGGCCGGTCCGAAACGCCGCCGATAGGCCGACGGGCTGAGTCCCGTCTCGCGCCGCAGCCGCGCCCGCAGGTTCGCGGCGCTGCCCAGACCGCTGCGCTGTGCCACCACGCCGAGCCGCTCCTCGCCCCGCTCGATCAGCCGGCAGGCCATCGCCACCCGCTCGCCCGTCAGCCAGGCCAGCGGGGTCGTGCCGAGCTGGGCGCGGAAACGGCGGTGCAGGGTGGCGGGGGAGACGGCCGCGCGGGTGGCGAGGTCCGCGACGGTCAGCGGCTCCCCTATCCGCCCCTGGGCCCACGCCAGCAGCGGGGCGAGGGACTCGTCCGGTACGTCGGGGAGGGGCCGCTCGACGAACTGGCGCTGCCCGCCGTCGCGATGGGCCGCGAACACGAGTCTGCGCGAGACCGCGTTGGCGATCTCGGCGCCGTGGTCCCGCCGTACGACGTGCAGACCGAGGTCGAGCGCCGAGGCGCTGCCGGACGCGGTGAGGATGTCGCCGTCGTCGACGAAGAGGACGTCGGGCTCCAGGCGGACCCGGGGGAAGCGGGAGCGGAAGGCGGAGGCCCACATCCAGTGACAGGCCGCCCGGCGCTCGTCCAGCAGTCCCGCCTCGGCGATCGTGAACGCGCCGGAGCAGAACCCGATGAGCCGCGCGCCCCGCTCATGCGCCCGGCGCACGGTGGCCAGCAGCTCGGGGGAGCGGGGCGTCTGCGTGTCGGGCCGGTTGGGCACGATCAGCGTGTCCGCCTCCTTGGCCGCGTCGAGGCCCGCGACGCCGGTGAGCGTGAAGAAGCCGTCCCGCATACGGGTGTGCGGGTCCGCCGCGCAGAGCCTGAAGTCGTAGAGCTCCCGGCCGAGTTCGGGGCGGCGCAGGCCGAAGACCTCGATGGCGCAGCTCATCTCGAAGGGGTTGGAGTTCTCGTCGACGACGAGAACGACCCGGTGCGGTCGGTCCGGCTGAGAGGATCCTTGCGGCATATGCGATTTCTAGCACTCGTGCGGACGCCGGACCACCGCCGAGGATGACGTCATGAGCAGCGAACCCCTCTCCCTGGCCAAGGCCCTCGCCTCCTTCGACGACCTGTGGAGCCCCCGCATCGTCACCACCGTCAACGACTACGACGTACGCGTCGCCAAGGTCGAGGGCGAGCACGTCTGGCACGTGCACGACCACACCGACGAGTTCTTCCTGGTGGTGGAGGGGGAGCTGCACATCGCGCTGCGCGAGCCCACGGGCGAGCGAACCGTCGTACTCCCCCGGGGCTCCGTCTTCACCGTCCCGCGCGGCACCGAGCACAAGCCGGCCGCCCCGGCCGGCGCCGCCCTCCTCCTCTTCGAGCCGACCGGCACCCTCACCGTCGGCGACCGCCACGACGAGGTCCCCGATCACGTGGACGCCACCACGGGCCACACGCTCGCTCCTTAGTGGGCGCGCGGGTGTGCGGAATCACATCCCGTAGCCGTCGTTGTAGCCGTCGCGGTGGTGGTGCCGTTCCTCCTCGATCACCGGCGTGGTGGGCGGTACGACCACCCGCCTGCGCCGGGCGATGCTGCTGAACGTCGTCACACCGATCAGCCCGACGATCATGAAGATGACGCCGACCAGGGGCAGGTTGACCCCCTGCATGTCCCAGTCGGTCGCGAAAGTGAGGATCGCCCCTACGGCGATCAGAATGATGCACCCGCCCAGACCCATGGATGCCGCCTCCCTGTAACGGATTCGGAGTCGCTCCGGGAGAAGCCCGGGTACCCGGCACCGTCGCAGCCATGCGGCGGCTAGCCCTCCAGAAACGCGACCAGCGCGTTGGCCAGCAGGAACGGGTCGTCGGCGGCGCAGAGTTCACGGGCGCTGTGCATCGAGAGGATGGCCACGCCGATGTCGACGGTCTTGATGCCGTGCCGGGCCGCGGTGATGGGGCCGATGGTGGTGCCGCAGGGCATGGAGTTGTTGGAGACGAACGACTGGAAGGGCACGTCGGCCTTCTCGCAGGCGGCGGCGAAGACCGCGCGGCCCGAACCGTCCGTGGCGTAGCGGTTGTTGACGTTGACCTTGAGGATCGGGCCGCCGCCGGCACGCGGGTGGTGCGTCGGGTCGTGCCGCTCCGCGTAGTTGGGGTGCACCGCGTGGCCGGTGTCGGAGGAGAGGCAGACGGTGCCGGCGAAGGCGCGCGCCCGGTCCTCCAGCGAGCCGCCGCGTGCGAACACCGAGCGCTCCAGCACGTTGCCGAGGAGCGGCCCGTCGGCGCCCGTGTCGCTCTGCGAGCCGTTCTCCTCGTGGTCGAAGGCGACCAGGACGGGGATGTACGGCAGCTCGCCCACGGCCGACACGGCGGCGAGGGCGGCCGTACAGGCGTGCACGGACAGCAGGTTGTCCATGCGCGGGCCCGCCACCAGCTCCTTGTCGCGGCCCAGGTAGGCGGGCGGCTCGATGGAGTGGGTCATCAGGTCCCAGCCGGTGACCTCGCCGGCGGCCAGTGCGCACTCCCCCTCCAGGAAGGAGATCAGGTCGCCCTCGCGGGGATCGCCGAGACCCCAGATGGGCTGCAGGTGGCGCTGTTTGTCGAGCTTGAGGCCCTCGCTGCTGACGGACCGGTCGAGGTGGACGGCGAGTTGGGGCACGCGCAGCAGGGGGCGGTCGATGTTCACCAGCCGCGTCGAGCCGTCCCGCAGTGTCAGGCGCCCCGCCAGGCCCAGGTCGCGGTCGAGCCAGGAGTTGAGCAGCGGGCCGCCGTAGATCTCGACCGCGATCTGCCGCCAGCCGTGCGCACCGCTGTCGGGCTGCGGCTTGACGCGCAGGTTGGGGGAGTCGGTGTGGCCGCCGACGATCCGGAACGGAGTGTGCGGTTCGGCGCTCTCGGGCACGTACCAGGCGACGACGGCACCCCCGCGCAGCACGTACTTCCCGCCCTTGGTCCCGTCCCACGCGTCCGTCTCGGCCACCTGGCGGAATCCGGCCTTCTCCAGCCGCTCGGCGACGTTCGCCACCGCGTGGTACGGCGAAGGGCTCGCCGCCAGGAAGGACATGAGGTCGTCGGTGTGGCCGCGGTCGAAGCGGGAGGGTGTGCGCATGGGGTTCACCTTAACGACGCCCGAGGGCCCGCTCCCCGGGATGGGGAACGGGCCCTCGTAAGGAGGATGTGAAGGGCGGCCACCTGACAGGACGGACGCGGACGGACGGGGTCGCGTCCGGCGTCCGGCCCGGTCGGCGGGGCCCGGCGGAGGTCCTAGAACGCGGCCTCGTCGAGCTCCATCAGGTCCAGCTCCACGCCCTCGGCGAGCTTGCGCGCGCCGGTGACGCCGGGCAGGACGTTGGCGGCGAAGAACTTCGCGGCCGCGATCTTGCCGGTGTAGAACGGGCGGTCCTTGGCCGAGGCCGTCTCCAGCTTCTCCGCGGCGACAGCGGCACCGCGCAGCAGCAGGTAGCCGACGACGACGTCGCCGGAGGCGAGCAGCAGGCGGGTGGTGTTGAGGCCCACCTTGTAGATGTTCTTGACGTCCTGCTCGGTCGCCGCGAGGTCGGTGAGCATGAGGCCGACGATGGCCTCCAGCTCGACGGCCGCCTTGGCGAGCTGCTCGCGGGCGCCGGACAGCTCCTCGCCGCCGGTGCCGAGCGCCAGGAACTTCTTGATGTCCTCGGCGAGCGAGTTCAGCGCGGCGCCCTGGTTGCGGACGATCTTCCGGAAGAAGAAGTCCTGGCCCTGGATCGCGGTCGTGCCCTCGTAGAGGGTGTCGATCTTGGCGTCGCGGATGTACTGCTCGATCGGGTACTCCTGGAGGAACCCGGAGCCGCCGAAGGTCTGCAGCGACTGCGCGAGCTGCTCGTAGCCCTTCTCGGAGCCGTAGCCCTTCACGATCGGCAGGAGCAGGTCGTTGAGCGCGTGCAGCGCGCTTACGTCCTCGCCGGCCGCCGTCTTCACGGCGATCTCGTCCTGGACCGACGCGGTGTGCAGCACCAGGGCGCGCATGCCCTCCGCGTACGCCTTCTGCGTCATCAGCGAGCGGCGCACGTCCGGGTGGTGGGTGATGGTGACCTTGGGCGCGGCCTTGTCCATGAACTGCGCGAGGTCGGGGCCCTGGACGCGCTCCTTGGCGTACTCAAGGGCGTTCAGGTAGCCCGTCGACAGGGTCGAGATCGCCTTCGTGCCGACCATCATGCGGGCGAACTCGATGATGCGGAACATCTGGCGGATGCCGTCGTGCTTGTCGCCGATCAGCCAGCCCTTGGCGGGGTGACGGTCGCCGAAGGTCATCTCGCACGTGTTGGACGCCTTGAGGCCCATCTTGTGCTCGACGTTCGTCGCGTACACGCCGTTGCGCTCGCCCAGCTCGCCGGTCTCGAAGTCGAACTCGTACTTCGGGACGAGGAAGAGGGACAGGCCCTTGGTGCCGGGGCCGTGGCCCTCGGGGCGGGCGAGGACGTAGTGGAGGATGTTCTCCTCCATGTCGTGCTCACCGGAGGTGATGAAGCGCTTCACGCCCTCGATGTGCCAGGAGCCGTCGTCCTGCTGGACGGCCTTGGTGCGACCGGCGCCGACGTCCGAACCGGCGTCCGGCTCGGTGAGCACCATGGTCGAGCCCCAGGTCTTCTCCACCGCGATCTGGGCGATCTTCTTCTGGACGTCGTTGCCCTCGTCGTAGAGGATCCCGGCGAACGCGGGGCCGGAGGAGTACATCCAGACCGCCGGGTTCGCACCGAGGATCAGCTCCGCGTACGACCAGATCAGGGACGGGGGTGCCGTCGTGCCGCCGATGCCCTCGGGCAGGCCCAGGCGCCAGTACTCCGAGTCCATGAAGGCCTTGTAGCTCTTCTTGAAGGACGCCGGGACGGGCGCGGTGTTCGTCTCGGGGTCGAAGACCGGCGGGTTGCGGTCGGCGTCCGTGAAGGACTCGGCCAGCTCGTTCTCCGAGAGGCGGGTCAGTTCCTCGAGGATGCTCTTGGCGGTCTCGACGTCCATCTCCGCGAACGGGCCGGTGCCGTACAGCTTGTCGCGCCCGAGCACCTCGAAGAGGTTGAACTCGATGTCGCGGAGATTCGACTTGTAATGCCCCATGGCGACGGCTCCGTAAGGGATCGGGGAGGTGGTGATGCCTCGTACCTGGTGCGATAGCTGGTGCGTATCTGGTTTACGTACCAACTAGTAGCTACGATGATGCTACCCGTCGGTAATAAGATGCAACCCCAAACCGCCCAAGTGTGAGCAGGCTCTACCCTGCCGCGTACCGCCGGAGCCCGCCTCGACTTCCGTACGTGTGCTCCGCGGCCCCCGCGCTCTGCCTGCTGCGTGCGCCCCGTGCGCCGGGTGGCGGGACGGCGTGCCCCGCCGTCGGCGCGCTCGGTACGCTGTCGCCCATGTACGGCTACGAGCAGAACGCGGGTGCGCAGCAGCAGCAGTACGCCCCGCCGCAGCAGCAGATGCCCGGCGCGTACGGCCAGCAGCCGCCGCTCTACCCCGAGCCGTCCCCGCCGTCCCTCGCGGACGCGGTCCGCGCCTTCACCACGGGGTCCATGTCCGCCGAGGACTTCCAGCAGATCTTCGCGGGCTCGAAGGTCTACTGCCCGCGCGGCGACAACCCCGGTTTCCTGGCCCTGCACAACACCCAGCAGCCGGTCATCCCCATGTTCACGTCGCTCAAGGAGCTCCGCCGCTACGCCGGCAAGGAGTCCAAGTACTTCGTCATCACCGGCGCCGAGGTGATCGACCTGCTCCCGACGGGCTACGGCTTCGTCCTCGACATGGAGGGCGAGCACCGCATGGTCTTCGACGCGAAGGCGGTCGAACAGATGGTCGACTTCGCGATGCGGCGGATGTACGGCTGACGTCCTGTCGCTGGCTCTTCACCTGAGACGCCCGGAGGGAATGCCCTCCGGGCGTCCGCCGTTATGGGTGGCAGAAAGTTCAACAATCAACTAAACTCGAAGCACAAGGAGGTCCCGACATGCCTGCAGTGACCGTCGAGAACCCGCTGACCCTGCCCCGTGTGGCCGCGTCGGTGGACGCCGTGGCCCGTCCCGTGCTTGCCGTGACGACCGCTCCCAGCGGCTTCGAGGGTGAGGGCTTCCCGGTGCGCCGCGCGTTCGCCGGGATCAACTACAAACACCTCGACCCGTTCATCATGATGGATCAGATGGGCGAGGTGGAGTACGCGCCGGGAGAGCCGAAGGGCACCCCCTGGCACCCGCACCGCGGCTTCGAGACCGTCACCTACATCATCGACGGCATCTTCGACCACCAGGACAGCCAGGGCGGTGGCGGCACCATCACCAACGGCGACACCCAGTGGATGACCGCGGGCGCCGGCCTCCTGCACATCGAGGCCCCGCCGGAGGCGCTCGTCATGTCCGGCGGCCTCTTCCACGGCCTGCAGCTGTGGGTGAACCTCCCGGCCAGGGACAAGATGATGGCCCCGCGCTACCAGGACATCCGCGGCGGCCAGGTCCAGCTCCTGAGCACCCCCGACGGCGGCGCCCTGCTCCGCGTCATCGCCGGTGAGCTCGACGGCCACGAGGGCCCCGGCATCACGCACACGCCGATCACGATGGTCCACGCGACGGTACGGCCGGGCGCCGAGGTCACGCTGCCGTGGCGCGAGGACTTCAACGGCCTGGTCTACGTCCTCGCCGGGCGCGGCAGCGTCGGCACGGACCGCCGCCCGGTCCACAAGGGTCAGACGGCCGTCTTCGGCGCCGGCTCCTCCCTCACAGTCCGCGCGGACGAGCAGCAGGACGCCAACGAGCCCGACCTCGAGGTCGTCCTCCTCGGCGGCCGCCCGATCCGCGAACCGATGGCCCACTACGGCCCGTTCGTCATGAACACCCAGGCCGAACTCCAGACAGCCTTCGAGGACTTCCAGAAGGGCCGCCTGGGCACGATCCCGGCGGTGCACGGGATGTCGGAGGGCGGGCTGTAGGCCACTTCCGCCCCGAGTGCAGAAAGAGCCCCCGTCCGCGACCTGGACGGGGGCTCTCTGCGGGGTGGGGGCGGTCATGCGGACCGGCACGGGCTACTGCCTTCCGGCCTCTCTCGGCTGACACCGGATGCGGGCCGGCTCCAGGTTCTCCTGTAGGCGATCGAACTCGGGGGAATCGTGGAGCAGTTGAAGGGCAGCGACCCGGTGGCCGTCGGTCCGTACCGGATCACGGGGCGAGGCAGGCCGCCACGGAACCCGTTCGCCATGATCGGGTCGCTCAGGCCGCGGCGCGTTCGGTGAGTGGGCGGCGGCGCAACGCGGTGTCGGTCAGTGATCGCGGGGGGAAGTAGGTCCAGGGGTTGTACCGGTTGACCCCGGGCGGCACGATTTCGTCGATTCGGTCGAGGGTCGCATCGTCCAGGGTGAGCGCGGCGCCTTTGAGCAGGTCCTCCAACTGCGGCATGGTCCGCGGTCCGATGATCGCCGAGGTGACGGCGGGGTGGGCCACGGTGAAGGCCACGGCGAGCTGCGGGAGGGTGCAGCCGATGCTTGCCGCGAGCTCGATGAGCTGTTCGACGGCGTCGAGCTTGGCGGCGTTTTCGGCGATCGCGGGGTCGAAGAATGCCGGTCGAAGAGCGGCACGGCCGGCTGCCAGGTCGATGGGCTGGTCCTTGCGGTGCTTGCCGGTGAGGAATCCGAAGGCGAGGGGGCTCCAGACCAGTACCCCCATTCCGTAGCGCTCGCAGACGGGCAGGAGCGAGGCCTCGATTCCGCGGGCCAGAATCGAGTAGGGCGGCTGGGCCGAGCGGAAGCGGCCGAGGCCGCGCCGCTCGGAGACATGGTGTGCCTCGGCGATCTCCTCGGCCGGGAAGTTCGAGCAGCCGAAGGCGCGTACCTTTCCCTCGCGCACGAGGTCGCTGAGCACCGAGAGCGTCTCCTCGATGTCCGTGGAGTGGTCGGGGAAGTGGACCTGGTAGAGGTCGATCCAGTCCGTGTTCAGGCGCCGGAGGCTGTCCTCGACCGCCTTGAGGATCCAACGCCGTGAGTTGCCACCGCGATTACGGCCCTCGCCCATCCGGAAGTGGACCTTGGTGGCGAGTACGACGTCGTCACGGCGCCCCCGCAGCGCCTTGCCCACGATCTCCTCGGACTCACCCTGTCCGTACATGTCGGCGGTGTCGACGAAGTTGATCCCCTGGTCGAGGGCGGCGTGGATGATGCGGACGCAATCGTCGTGGTCGGAGTTGCTCCCGTCCTGGAACATCATGGTCCCGAGGCAGTGGGCACTGACCTCGATACCGGTTCGGCCGAGGGTGCGATAGCGCATGGTGATGGTCCCTTGCTCATTCAACCGATGATGCGGAGCGACAGAGGCGTCGGTCGCACGAGGCACGCTAGGAACTAGACCTTGATCTAGGTCAACCCCCGTTAGCCTGGCGGGCATGGCTGAGATCACGGCAAGTCTGAGCATCGGACAGGTCGCCGAGCGCACCGGCTTGAGCGTGCACGCGTTGCGCTTCTACGAGCGCGAGGGCCTCTTCGTCAATCCCGTGCAGCGCAGAGCCGGCGGGAGCCGCCTCTACAGCGAGGACGACGTGGACTGGCTGACCATCTGCATCATTCTCCGCGCCTCGGGCATGCCTCTGCCCGTGCTGCGGCGATACACCGATCTCGTCAGAGCGGGCGCCGGCAACGAGGAAGAACGGCTCACGCTCATGCGCGAGCACCAGGAGCAGGTCACCAGCCAGATCGCCAGGCTCACCCAGTCCCTGGACCTGATCAGGTTCAAGGTCGGGGTGTACGAGGACCTTGTGGACCAAGGCAGCGGCGCCGCCCACGAATGTCACGCCCCACCCCCGTCGGCTGACGCGGTGAGCGAGGACGTCCAGAGGGTCTCTCTGAGCTGACACCGGATGTGACGCCCCGTCACCCGGGCGGCTCGTCCCGGCAGGACAGCCGGACCGGGCCGTGTTCGGGTGAAAGCGTGCAACTCCTCCCCGAACCCGTCCGGCGGCTGGCCGCCTGGTGTGTCGTCGTTCTGCTCGTTGCCGCGGTCGGGTGGGTGGGGGTCGTGCTGTGCGGTGAGTTCCGTATGGCGGTGACGCCGGTGCTGCTCGCGTTGCTCGGGACGGCGTTGCTCGGGCCGTTGCACCGGTGGCTCGTCAGGGTGAAGGTCAACCGGTCGGTCGCGGCGGGGCTCACCTGTGTGGCCGTGGTGGCGGTGGTGGGCGGGGCCGTGTACATCGTGGTCGCCGCGCTGATCGACACCGGGGATCAGATCGTGTCGTCGCTCAAGGACGCGGCGCAGTCGCTGGTCGAGCACTTCGGGGCGGCGGGGACCTCGCTCGACGACCTCGCGTCCAACGCCAAGGAGTTGCTGACCAAGTTCGGCGGGACCGCCGCGTCCAACGTCATCAGCGGGGTCAGTGTCGTCGGCGAGACCATCGCCATGGCCGTGCTCGCGCTGCTGCTCGTCTTCTTCTTCCTGCGGGACTCCCAGCACGCGGTCGGCGCCCTGCGGTCGCTCGCGCCGCGCGGCACCGCCGACACCGTCGAGGCCATGGGCCGCCGCGCCTTCGAGGCCGTCGAGGGCTTCATGCGGGGGACCACGATCATCGCGCTCATCGACGCCCTCTGCATCAGCGTCGGGCTGCTGGTCCTCGACGTGCCGGGTGCCGTCGGGCTCGGCGCGCTCGTCTTCGTCGGGGCGTACATCCCCTACCTCGGCGCCTTCCTCTCCGGGGCCGTGGCCGTGCTGGTCGCGCTCGCGGACCGGGGGTTCGTGATCGCGCTGTGGGTGCTCGGCGTCGTACTCGCGGTACAGGTGCTTGAGGGGCACGTGCTCCAGCCGATGATCCAGAGCCGGACCGTGCAGATGCATCCCGCGGTGGTGATGCTCGCGATCACCGCGGGCGCGTCCGTGGCCGGGGTCCTCGGGATGCTGCTCGCGGTGCCGCTGACGGCGGCCGCCTTCGGGGTCGCGCACGAACTGCGTACGCGCTACTCCCCCGCCCCCTCGGGAGCCTCGGCGCCGCCGGACTCGTAGAGCTCGAACCAGATGCTCTTGCCCTCGCCCCGCGGGTCCACGCCCCACGCGTCCGCGAGGAGTTCGGTCAGGACCAGGCCGCGTCCGGAGGAGGCGAGTTCGCCGGGGTGGCGGCGGTGCGGGAGGTCGTCGCTGGCGTCGGTGACCTCGACGCGCATCCGCCGGTCGCCCGGGGTGCCCACGAGGCCGGGTTCGCCGGTCACCTCGGCGACGAGCAGCGCGTCGGCGTCGGTGTGCACGAGAACGTTGGTGAGCATCTCGGAGACGAGCAGGACGGCGGAGTCGACCTGGTCCTCGGACGCCCAGTCGTGCAGCAGTTCCCGCAGTTGCTGCCGGGCCCCGGCGATCCGCTCCGGCTCTGCCTGCGCGATGGTCAGCATCGTGCGGCGTACGGAGGGAGCCGTGATCACCTCGCTGTCGCAGCCGCACCCCTCGCCCAGCCGGCACAGCAGCAGCAGCGCTATGTCGTCCTCGCGCCGGTCGGCCAGCGGTCCGGTGGTGTGGTGCGAGGAGGGCCCGTGCACGGCCTGCACGAGGGCGTGGGCGAGGGCCTCCATGTCGCCGTCGTGGGACTCCAGGGTGCGGCGGATGCGCCGCCAGCCGGTGTCGAGGTCGTGGCCGCCGGTCTCGATCAGCCCGTCGGTGCAGATCAGCATGGTCTCGCCGGGCTCCAGGACGAGCCGGGTCGTCGGGTAGTCGGCGTCCGGGTCGATGCCGAGTGGCAGCCCGCCCGCGGTCGGCCGCATCAGCACCGTCCCGTCCGCCATCCGTATCGCGGGGTCGGGATGCCCGGCGCGGGCGATGTCGAGCGTGCCGGTCGCCGGGTCGACCTCGACGTACAGGCAGGTCGCGAAGCGCACATCGCCCGCCTCGGGGCCGCTCTCGCCGTACGTCACCGAGTCCGTGACCCCGTACAGGAAGCGGGAGGCGCGCGAGAGGACGGCGTCGGGGCGGTGGCCCTCGGAGGCGTAGGCGCGCAGCGCGATCCGCAGCTGGCCCATCAGCCCGGCGGCCCGTACGTCGTGCCCCTGGACGTCGCCGATGACCAGCGCGAAACGGCCGCCTCCGGACTTCGCGGGGGAGGTGCCGCCGGGCAGCGGGATCATGTCGTACCAGTCGCCGCCGACCTGGAGCCCGCCGCCCGTGGGGACGTAGCGGGCGGCGACGGCCATGCCGGGGATCTCCGGGCCCAGCGTCGGCATCATCGAGCGCTGCAGCCCGTCGGTCAGCTCCCGCTCCGACTCGGCGGCGCCGGCGCGCGAGAGGGCCTGCGCGAGCATCCGCGCCACGGTGGTCAGCACCGAGCGCTCGTCGGGCGTGAAGGTGACGGGATACGTGAAGGCCGCCATCCACGCGCCCATCGTGCGCCCGGCGACGGTCAGCGGCAGAAAAGCCCAGGACTCCCGCCCGAAGTGCTGGGCCAGCGGCCAGGACGCCGGATAGCGCGCCTTGTAGTCCTCGGGGGTGGAGAGGTAGACGGCCCGGCCCGTGCGGACGACCTCGGCGGCCGGGTAGTCCGTGTCCAGGGCCATGTGGGAGAAGGGGCCCTCGGCCCCCGGCTGGTGCCCGTGGTGGCCGATGACCGTCAGCCGGTCGCCCTCGGCGCCGAAGACCGCCAGCCCGTCCGGTGAGAACCCCGGCATCGACAGGCCCGCCGCGACCCGCAGCACCTCCTCCGTGGACCGCGCCTCGGCCAGCGCGCGCCCCGCGTCCAGCAGGAACGCCTCGCGCGAGCGGCGCCAGTCCCCGGTGACCGGGCTGCGCGCGGCGGCGCCCGGCGGGGGTTCGGTGACCTCCTGGATGGTGCCGATCAGCTCGTACGCCTTCACCTCGTGGCTGAAGGAGGGCTTGGAGCGGCTGCGCACCGTGCGGACGACCCGGCCGTGCTCGTCCATGATCCGGACCCGGACCTCGGCGAGGGTCTCCTCCATCACGGCGAGCTGCACGACGGAGACGATCTCGTTCCAGTCGACCGGGTGCAGCCGGGCGCGCACCGCCGCCACCGTGAGCGTCGCCGTTTCCGCGGGCAGCCCTAGGAGCCGAGCGGCCTCGGCATCGACCGTGACCTGCCCCGCGGCGTTGTCCCAACGCCACAGACCGGTTGCGAGGGCGGCCAGGACGTCCCCCACGGCGGGCAGGGGCTCACCAGTGCGCATTGACCCACTGTAGGGAGAGGTGATCGAGAGCTGCCACCGAAGGGAGCGCCGAGGTAATGGGGAGAGGCGCTGTGGGGCGGCCGGTACCCTGGGGTGTGTTTCACGTGAAACACTCCCCGATCCGCGAAGGCTGGATGAACGACGATGCATCGGTACAGGTCCCACACCTGCGGCGAGCTCCGCGCCTCTGACGTCGAAAGCGACGTCCGGCTGAGCGGCTGGCTGCACAATCGCCGAGACCTGGGCGGCATCCTCTTCATCGATCTGCGCGATCACTACGGCATCACGCAGCTGGTGGCCCGCCCCGGCACGCCCGCGTACGAGGCCCTCGACAAGATCTCCAAGGAGTCGACGGTCCGCATCGACGGCAAGGTCGTCTCGCGTGGCGCCGAGAACGTCAACGCGGACCTCCCCACCGGCGAGATCGAGGTCGAGGTGAGCGAGGTCGAGCTGCTCGGCGCGGCCGCCCCGCTCCCCTTCACGATCAACACGGAGGACGGTGTCAACGAGGAGCGGCGTCTGGAGTACCGCTTCCTCGACCTGCGCCGCGAGCGCATGCACCGCAACATCCTGCTGCGTACGGCCGTGATCTCCGCGATCCGCCACAAGATGACGGCGCTGGGCTTCAACGAGATGGCGACCCCGATCCTCAGCGCCACCTCCCCCGAGGGCGCGCGCGACTTCGTGGTGCCCTCCCGTCTGAACCCGGGCAGGTTCTACGCGCTGCCGCAGGCGCCGCAGCAGTTCAAGCAGCTGCTGATGATCTCCGGCTTCGACCGGTACTTCCAGATCGCGCCCTGCTTCCGTGACGAGGACGCCCGCGCGGACCGTTCGCCGGGCGAGTTCTACCAGCTCGACGTCGAGATGAGCTTCGTCGAGCAGGAGGACGTCTTCCAGCCCATCGAGAAGCTCATGACGGAGCTCTTCGAGGAGTTCGGCAAGGGCCGTCACGTGACGTCGCCGTTCCCGCGGATCCCGTTCCGTGAGTCGATGCTGAAGTACGGCTCCGACAAGCCGGACCTGCGCGCCAAGCTGGAGCTCGTCGACATCACCGACGTCTTCGAGGGCTCGGAGTTCAAGGCCTTCGCCGGCAAGCACGTGCGCGCGCTGCCGGTCCCGGACGTCGCCGGACAGTCCCGCAAGTTCTTCGACGGCCTCGGTGACTACGCGGTCGAGCAGGGCGCGAAGGGCCTGGCCTGGGTGCGTGTGGCCGAGGACGGCTCGCTGACCGGCCCGATCGCGAAGTTCCTCACGGAGGAGAACGTCGCGGAGCTGACGAAGCGGCTGTCCCTCTCCGCCGGGCACGCCGTCTTCTTCGGTGCGGGCGAGTTCGACGAGGTCTCGAAGATCATGGGCGCGGTGCGGGTCGAGGCCGCCAAGCGTGCCGGTCACTTCGAGGAGGGCGTCTTCCGGTTCTGCTGGATCGTCGACTTCCCGATGTACGAGAAGGACGAGGAGACCGGGAAGATCGACTTCTCGCACAACCCGTTCTCGATGCCGCAGGGCGGCCTGGAGGCCCTGGAGACCCAGGACCCGCTGGACATCCTCGGCTGGCAGTACGACATCGTCTGCAACGGCGTGGAGCTGTCCTCCGGCGCGATCCGGAACCACGAGCCCGACATCATGCTCAAGGCCTTCGAGATCGCCGGCTACGACCGTGACACCGTCGAGGAGCAGTTCGCGGGCATGCTCCGCGCGTTCCGCCTCGGCGCCCCGCCGCACGGCGGGATCGCCCCCGGCGTCGACCGCATCGTCATGCTGCTCGCGGACGAGCCGAACATCCGCGAGACGATCGCGTTCCCGCTCAACGGCAACGCGCAGGACCTGATGATGGGCGCGCCCACCGAGCTGGACGAGACCCGTCTGCGTGAGCTGCACCTGTCGGTGCGCAAGCCGCAGCCGAAGTAGTCCCCGTACGCGCGAGTGGCCCGGAACCGACGTCGGTTCCGGGCCCCGTCCGCGTGTAGACGCCAACCACAGTGCACACCCACCCGGTTGA
>NZ_JBEXDZ010000012.1:0-95339 GCF_040606085.1 Streptomyces sp. NPDC005485
CCGGCGGTCAGGCCCTGCGGGTCCGGCCGCCGCGCCGGGTGGACTGCGAGGCGCCCCCGAACAGTCGGGCCACCGCCCGGAACGGCAGTGTCACCACAGTGGCGAGCGCCCCGCCGATCTGTCGGAATACGTCTGCGATCGCGCGGAACACGTGCTTCCCCTTTCGTCTCCCGGCGGGTGCGCCGGGAGAGTACGGGTACCTCGTGCCGTGCGGGTCATGCCTTGCCGGTCACGCCCTCGGGGAACGCCCCCGCCGCGAGTGCCGTGCTCAGCAGCCCGGTGGCCAGCTCCGTGAGCCGCTCGACGCCCGCCGCGCCCAGGTGCTCGTACGGCGCGCGGTCCAGCCGGTCGGTCTCCGCCTCGACCCCCTTGCGCAGCGCGATGCCGGCCTGCGTCAGCTCGCCCGCGGCGTCCAGCAGTCCGCGCCCCCGCAGCCGCCCGACCGCCGCGTCCCAGTCCGCCCGTGACCAGCCGCGGGTGGCCAGCGCCCACTTCGGGGCCATGCCCTTGCCGGTCGCGGTGTGGCTCACCAGCGCCTCGACCGGGTCGAGTTCCGCCTCCAGCAGCACCGCGAGGTGGCCGTCGCCGCGGTGCTCGCGCAGCAGGGTGGCCGCGTGCCAGAGCGCCATGTGCGGCGCGTCGGGAACGGGCAGGTCGGCATGGGCGGCGTACAGCGGGCGCGCAGTCCTGCCGCAGGCCTCGGCTGCCCGCAGCGCGAGCTCCGCCGCCTCGGCCACCTCCTTGGCGGCGACGGCGTCCTCGCCGAGCAGCCGCCGCAGTGTCGCGTCGACGGCACGCGCGCGTGCCGCGAGGACGGTCTCGGCGGAGGCCGTCGCCCACACCGCGGGCACGTGCCGTGCCACGAGTTCGTGGCGGAAGTTGTAGAACGTCGCCGTCACCACCCCCGCGCCCACCGGCCCCATCGCGGCCGCGCGCACGGCGAAGTACGCGGCACTGCGGTCCTCGATCCCGACCGAGGCCAGCTCCCGGCCCAGATCGGGGGAGAAGTAGTGCGTCGAGTGGAGCGGATTGAGGATGTTGTGGCAGCGCCGCCCGGCGCGCTCCGGCAGGGGAGAGGTCATGACCTGCACGTTACCGACTGGTCGGTACGGAGGGAACGGGTGAGGGCACCGTGGCAGAAAAGGTGGGGTACTCGTCGTTGCGGCCATCGGGCAGCTGCCCAAGAATCGGGGCATGCGAACCGTCCTGGTCGTTCTCTTCGACGACGTGCAGAGTCTCGATGTCACGGGCCCCATGGAGGTCTTCGCGGGCGCCGAGATCGCGCGCCCGGGGTCCTACCGCATCCGCACCGCGTCCGTGGACGGAGCCCCCGTGCGCGCCTCCAGCGGCCTCACCCTCGTGCCGGACCACGCACTCGCCGACGTACCCGCGCCGCACACCCTGATCGTGCCGGGCGGTACGGGCACCCGGCTCCCGGACCCCCGCCTGACCGGGTGGCTGCGCGTGCACGGGCCGCACTGCGAGCGCCTGGTCTCCGTCTGCACCGGCGCCGTCCTGCTCGCCGAGGCGGGGCTTCTGGACGGCCTGCGGGCGACGACCCACTGGGCGTACTGCGACCAACTCGCCCGCGACCATCCGGCGATCGAGGTCGACCCGGACCCCATCTACGTACGCGACGGACGCGTGGCCACGTCGGCGGGCGTCACCTGCGGCATCGACCTCGCGCTCGCGCTCGTCGAGGAGGACCTCAGCCGTGAGGTCGCGCTCGAGATCGCCCGCCATCTGGTGGTGTTCCTGCGCCGCCCCGGCAACCAGGCCCAGTTCAGCGCACAGCTGGCCGCGCAGACCGCGCGGCGCGAACCGCTGCGCGAGGTCCAGCAGTGGATCACCGAGCACCCTGCCGGCGATCTGTCGGTCGAGGCACTCGCCGCCCGCGCCGGGTTCTCGCCCCGGCACTTCGCCCGCGCCTTCCGGGCCGAGACGGGCACGACGCCCGGCCGCCACGTCGACCGCGTCCGCCTGGAACACGCCCGGCGCCTCCTGGAGGACACCGCCGACGGCGTCGAGGAGGTCTCCCGAGCGAGCGGCTACGGCACACCGGAGGCGATGCGCCGCGCCTTCGTCAAAGCGCTCGACACGCCACCGGCCGAGTACCGACGCCGATTCCGCCCGTCACTCACCAACTGAACGTCACTGAACCTCACAGAACCTCACCCAGGAGAGAACGCCATGCAGATCGCGATCGTCCTCTACGACCGCTTCACCGCCCTGGACGCCGTGGGCCCGTACGAGACCCTCGGACGGCTGCCCGACGCGGAGACCGTGTTCGTCGCCGAGCACACGGGCCCGGTCCGCAACGACGTGGGAAGCCTCGCCCTCACGGCCGACCGGACTCTGGCCGAGGTGGCGCACCCCGACATCGTCGTGGTCCCCGGCGGCCCGGGACAGTTCGACCAGATGGGCAACGAGGTGCTGCTGGACTGGCTGCGCGCCGTCGACGCCACGAGCACTTGGACGACGTCCGTGTGCAGCGGCTCGCTGCTGCTCGGCGCCGCCGGGCTCCTCGACGGCCGCCGCGCCACCTCCCACTGGCTGGCCCTCGACCTCCTCAAGGAGTACGGCGCCGAGGCGACCGGGGAGCGGGTCGTGTTCGACGGCAAGTACGTCACCGCCGCCGGCGTCTCCTCCGGAATCGACATGGGGCTCACCCTGGTCGGCAAAGTCGCGGGCGACGAACACGCCCAGGCCGTCCAGCTGTTGACGGAGTACGACCCGCAGCCGCCCTACGACGCGGGATCGCCGCACAAGGCGCCCGCGTACCTCGTCGAGGAGTTCCGCACCAACAACCGCTTCAGCCTGACGTAGTCCAGGTGAACCGCGGCTGTCTGCGCTCCAGGAAGGCGGTGACCCCCTCCTCGGTGTCACCACTGCCGAGCGCCTGCGCGGCCCAGTGGGCATCGCGGTCCCTGCGGCCGTCCGCGAACTCCTTGGCGGCGGCCTGCGTCAGCTGCGAGCGCGAGACCAGCACCCGGGTGAACTCGGCGACACGCTTGTCGAGTTCACCCGAGGGCAGCAGCTCGTCCACCAGGCCGGTACGCAGCGCCCGCTCCGCATCGATCAACTCGCCCGAGAACAGCAGGTACTTGGTGGTCGCAGGGCCCACCAGCGACACCAACCGCCGGGTGGACGAGGCCGCGTAGACGATCCCGAGCTTGGCCGGAGTCACCCCGAACAACGCCCCCTCCTCCGCGAACCGCAGGTCGCAGGCCGCCGCGAGCTGCGAGCCGCCGCCCACGCAGTACCCGCGGACTGCCGCGAGCGTCGGCTTCGGGAACGCGGCGAGCGCCTCCTCGGCGGCCACGGCCAGGCGCTGCGCCTCGTCCGGGGACCCGCGCAGGGTCGAGATGTCGGCCCCGGCGCAGAACGTCCCGCCCTCACCGGTCAGAACCAGTGCGTGTACATCGGCGTCGACGGTCAACTCGTCGAGCAAGGGCGGCAGCGCCCGCCACATACCGGCCGTCATGGCGTTGCGCTTGGCCGGATGGTGGATGACGACGGTGGCGACACCGTCGGTGACGCGGTGCAGTAGCTGCGGCTCCATGAGCCGGATGCTATCCGCAACCGTCGAACGCACGATCAAGAAGGGGTAGGCGCGCGAGGAGGCGCTGATGGACGGATCGAAGTCGGCCGGGCCAGGTGCGACGCCCGGTGCGGCCACCGCCGAGGACGAGACCGCCAAGCTCAGCCGCGGCTTCGGCTGGCTCGCCGCACTCGGCGTGATCCTGGTGATCGCCGGGCTGGTCGGACTCATCTACACCGGGCTCGCCACCCTCACCTCGATGCTGCTGTTCGGGTGGCTGCTCCTGATCGGCGGTGTGGTGGGGCTGCTGCACGCGATCCAGGCACGCGGCACCAACTTCTTCTGGCTCGGCGTCGTCGTCGCGGCCCTGAACATCGCGGCGGGCGTGGTGATCATGAGCAGGCCGGAGGCGGCCGCAGAGGCGCTGACCATGTTCGCGGCCCTGCTGTTCCTGACCGGCGGTGTGTTCCGGCTGGCCGGCAGCCTCGTGGTGCGCGGCCCGCAGTTCGGCTGGACCCTGCTGCAGGGCACCTTCGACCTGCTGCTCGGCATCCTCGTGCTCGCCGCCTGGCCGAGCAGCAGCAAGTACGTCATCGGCACCTTCTTCGGACTGGCGCTGCTCTTCGACGGCCTCGGCCTGATCGCCACCGGCTACGGCGGGCGCCGCATCGTCGGCATGGTCTCCGAACGGCTCACCGCGGAGGCGGCCGAGGGAGACGAATCGGTTGAGTCCGGCGGCAAACCCGTACAACCCGAATAGTTCTGTAAGTCGGCACAACGGGGACGGGATCGGTCCCATCAGGTGACGTCGTCATACCCGAACGGTCAAATGCCGTCGATAGTCGCTGACTTCTGTTCAGTTCTCGGGTCCGGAGCAGCGCGTTACTGACACTCGACGTGTGGTGACAATCGAGCGCAAGGGTGGCGACCGAACGATGGAGAACCATGGGCGGGGGCCCGACCCGCGCCCAGAAGTCGGCGGGCAGACGCCCCCCGACGCGAGACCGCCGGGACCGCTGCCGTACGAAGGGGTGTGGCGGTTCACCGCTCCCGCCGTCGACGCCTCCGTACCCCAGGCGCGGCACGCCGTCCGCGATCTGCTCGCCCGGCAGGGAGTGCCCGTGTCGGCCGATCTGGTCCACGGACTCCTGCTGATCGTCTCCGAACTGGTCACGAACGCCGTCCGGCACGCGGCCCTGCTGTCGCCGATGCTCGCGGTCGAGATCGCCGTCGGCGCCGAGTGGGTGCGGGTCTCCGTGGAGGACAACCACCCCTACCGCCCGACAGCCCTGGAGGCCGACCACGGGCAGACCGGCGGCCGGGGCCTGCTGCTCGTGCGGGAGGTCACCAGGGAGGCGGGCGGGGTGTGCGACGTCGAGCACACGGCGAGCGGCGGCAAGGTGATCTGGGCCGCCCTGCCGCTCAAGCCCGCCGAACTGATCTGAGGGCCGGGGCTACCAGCCCGCGGCCGGGCCCGTGAGCTCCCGGACCGCGGGACGAGCCGCGTCCAGCACCGTCATGAACCACGACGAGAAGGTGTCCTTCGCGTGCCGCTCGGCCAGTTCGGCGGCGGTCACGAAGGCCGTCGTGCCGACCTCCTCCGGGTCGGGCCGCAGCGCCGACTGCACCATCCCGACGAAGAGGTGGTTGTACTCCTGCTCCACCAGGCCCGAGTCCGGGTCCGGGTGGTTGTAGCGGACGGTGCCCGCCTCGGCCATCAGCGACGGCGAGACCCCGAGCTCTTCGTACGTCCGCCGGGCAGCCGCCGCGAAGGGCGCCTCGCCGGGATAGGGGTGGCCGCAGCAGGTGTTCGACCAGACGCCCGGGGAGTGGTACTTGCCGAGGGCCCGCTGCTGCAGCAGCAGCCGGCCGCGCTCGTCGAAGAGGAACACGGAGAACGCGCGGTGCAGTTGCCCCGGCGCCTGGTGGGCGGCGAGCTTCTCCGCCGTGCCGATGGTGTTGCCGTCCTCGTCGACCAGTTCCAGCATGATCGCTTCAGCGGTGCCGTTCGACGAACTGTGCGTCGCGGTGGCAGGTGTGATCGGCATACCCATCCTTCGCCTCGGTCTTCGAACCTCAAGTCTGCCGTACGAAACCGGCACTCCCGACACTTCGCGGCTCCCGCATGTCCCGCCCCGCGAGCCGTCGGATACCCGTTCGTGCCCGGTGACGGCGACGGGGAACCGCGCCGCGGCGCTGATACGCCAGGCGTCTGCTGCCGGCCGCCTGCGACGACCGGAGGTGGTGCGTAGCCGGTCCTCAGTGGCAGAGCCTCGCCTCGTGCTCCGCGTGACCGCTCGGCTCCAGCTGGAACGTGCAGTGCTCCACGTCGAAGTGGTCGCCCAGGCAGCCCTGGAGCTCGTGGAGCATCTTCTCGTGGCCGATCGCGTTGAGCGTGTCGGAGCTGACGACCACGTGGGCGGAGAGGACCGGCATGCCCGAGGTGATGGTCCAGGCGTGCAGGTCGTGGACGTCCTCGACGCCGGGCAGCGCGATGATGTGCGCCCGCACCTCCGCCATGTCGACGTCCTTGGGAGCCGCCTCCAGCAGGACGTCGAGCGTCTCGTGCAGGAGCTTCCAGGTGCGCGGCACGATCATCAGGCCGATGACGAGCGAGGCGATCGGGTCGGCGGCCTGCCAGCCGGTCGTCATGATGACGAGGGCGGAGATCAGCACCGCCAGCGAACCCAGCGCGTCCGCAGCCACCTCCAGGAAGGCGCCGCGCACGTTCAGGCTGTCCTTCTGGCCCCGCATCAGCAGCGTCAGCGAGATCATGTTCGCGACCAGGCCGATCAGACCGAACACGACGGTCAGGCCGCCCTCGGTGTCGGCGGGCGTCATGAAGCGCTGGATCGCCTCGTACAGGACGTAACCGCCGACCCCGAGCAGCAGCAGACAGTTGGCGAGCGCGGCGAGGATCTCGGCGCGCGCGTACCCGAACGTGCGGTTCGTGCTCGCCGGCCGGTTGGCGAAGTGGATCGCGAGCAGCGCCATGCCCAGGCCCAGCGCGTCCGTCGCCATGTGCGCCGAGTCCGCGATGAGCGCGAGCGAGTCCGCGAGGAGACCGCCGACGATCTCGACGACCATCACGGCGAGCGTGATCGACAGCGCGACGCGCAGTCTTCCCCGGTACGCCGCGGCCGCCGTACCCGTGGTGGGCGCGGCGTGCGCGTGTCCGTGATCGTGCCCAGCCCCCATGGAAGCCGCCTTCCTGCGCTCTGCTCGGGATCACAGTGAACTACGGGCAGGGGGTATCGGGCAACGCGGCAGTGAACACCGTTGTCATGTGCCCTGACCTGCGGAAACGATCCGCTGGTCAGAGCATCGGAAGATCACCTGGCGGATGTCTCGGGATGGTGCAGCAGCCAGCCCTCCCACGCCGACTCGACCATCTCGCGTACCCCTCGCCGTGCGCTCCAGCCCAGCTCGGCCGCGGCTCGGGCGGCCGAGGCGACCGCGCGCGGCGCGTCACCGGGACGGCGCGGCTCGACGAGCGCCGGCCGGGTGTCTCCGCTCACCTCGCCTATCAGCGTGAGGAGCTCGCGCACCGACACGCCTTCGCCGCGGCCGACGTTCACCGTCAGATCGCCCCCGGCGGTGTCCCCGGCCAGCCGCCGGGCCGCTGCGAGGTGGGCCTCGGCGAGGTCGGAGACGTGGATGTAGTCACGGATGCAGGTGCCGTCAGGCGTGGGGTAGTCGTCGCCGAAGATCCGCGGGGACTCGTCGCGCGTGAGCCGGTCGAAGACCATCGGGACCACGTTGAAGACGCCGGTGTCGGCCAGCTCCGGCGCGGCCGCCCCCGCCACGTTGAAGTAGCGCAGGCACACGGTCGCGATGCCGTGGGCTCGGCCCGCCGCCCGCACCAGCCACTCCCCGGCCAGCTTCGTCTCGCCGTAGGGGTTCACCGGGGCGCAGGAGGTGTCCTCCGTGATGAGGTCCACGTCCGGGTTGCCGTAGACGGCCGCGGAAGAGGAGAACAGGAAGCGCCGGACATCCGCCCCGGCCGCCGCCTCCAGGAGCGTGGCGAGGCCGCCCACGTTCTCCTGGTAGTAGCGCGTCGGCTGGGCCACGGACTCACCGACCTGCTTGCGGGCCGCGAGATGCACCACACCCGTCACCGCGTGCTCGGCGAGGACCCGCTTCAGCAGCTGCCCGTCCAGCGACGAACCCTGCACCAGCTCGATGTCCGCCGGGAGGCGGGCCGGCACCCCGGCCGACAGGTCGTCGAGCACGACGACGCGCTCACCGGCCCCGGCCATCGCCCGCGTCACGTGTGCCCCGATGTATCCGGCCCCGCCGGTGATCAGCCATGTCATGGACGCCCACCCTATGCCGGTGCCCCGCGCGCCCCGGCCCGAGCCGTTCACGACCGTGTCCTGGGCCGCCGTGGGCAATGCCGTGAATGTGCCGGTATGCGGCAGCGGTTTGTGGCGCGGGCCCCGGATCCCCGATGATGATCGCGGCGGAGGCGACCGAGCAGACCGGGTTGATCGGGCCGTGAACGGGCGGTGAACGGCCGCTTCCGTTCATCCGATAGCCTCTGCCGACACGCCGCCCGGCCGCTGTTCTCGGCGCCAGGGCGCCCTCCATCACGCAACGCCCGGCGCGAGGCCGCGCCGGGCACCCAGGGAGTGAGTTCGCTGTCGACCGCCATCCTCACCGGCCAGCCGGTCCCCGGATCGTCGCTCGAGGGCGATCTGCGGTCGCTCGGCTTCGACGTGCGGGTCGCCTCCGACGCCGGTGACGCCGAAACGCTCCTCGCCGCGGTCCCGGCGGACCAGCGCGTCGCCCTCGTCGACGCCCGCTTCGTCGGGCACCTCCACGCACTGCGCCTCGGCCTCACCGACCCCCGGTTCGCCGCCGCGGGCCTGCCCGGCGCCGTCACCGTGCAGCCCGAGGCCCGCCGGGCGCTGACCCGGGCCATGGCCCGCGAGAGCTCCGCAGCCGGAAGTGTCGCCGTCGCCACGGACAACCTCGCCGACCGCATCACCGCGGCCCTCGCCGCGGACGGCCTCGACGTGCGCCGCCCGGAACTCGGCACGCTCGTCGCCGCGGTCCCCGCCGACCCCCAGGAGCGCAACGAAGCACGGCAGGCCGTCTCCGCCGTGGACGACGAGGCCGTACGGCTGCGCTCCGCGGTGAAGGCCCGCGACGGCTTCTTCACGACGTACTGCATCAGCCCGTACTCGCGCTACATCGCCCGCTGGTGCGCCCGCCGTGGCCTGACCCCGAACCAGGTCACCACCGCCTCGCTCATCACCGCCCTGATCGCGGCGGGCTGCGCCGCCACCGGCACCCGCGCCGGGTTCGTCGCGGCGGGACTGCTCCTGCTGTTCTCCTTCGTCCTGGACTGCACCGACGGGCAGCTCGCCCGCTACTCGCTGCAGTACTCCACGCTCGGCGCCTGGCTCGACGCGACCTTCGACCGCGCCAAGGAGTACGCCTACTACGCGGGCCTCGCCCTCGGGGCGGCCCGCGGCGGCGACGACGTGTGGGCGCTCGCCCTCGGCGCGATGATCCTTCAGACCTGCCGGCACGTCGTCGACTTCTCCTTCAACGAGGCGAACCACGACGCCACCGCCAACACCAGCCCCACCGCCGCCCTCTCCGACAAGCTCGACAGCGTCGGCTGGACGGTCTGGGTGCGCCGGATGATCGTGCTCCCGATCGGCGAGCGCTGGGCGATGATCGCCGTCCTGACGGCCCTCACCACGCCCCGCATCACCTTCTACGCCCTGCTCGTCGGCTGCGCCTTCGCGGCGACGTACACGACGGCCGGCCGGGTGCTGCGCTCGCTGACCCGCAAGGCGAAGCGCACGGACCGGGCCGCGCAGGCGCTGGCGGACCTGGCGGACAGCGGACCGCTCGTCGAACTGCTCACCCCCGTCCTGCGGGGCAAGCCGCGCCGCACAGCCCCGCTCTCCGCGGCCCTCGGAGCCGTCGCGATGGTGGCCGCGGCCTGGGCGTTCGGGCCGGGCTGGCAGCTGGTCCTGATGGCCGGCCTGTACGTCCTGCTGTCGGTGGAAGCCGTGTCGCACCCCCTCAAGGGCGCCCTGGACTGGCTGATCCCGCCGTTCTTCCGGGCGGCCGAGTACTGCACCGTGCTGATCCTGGCCGCCGAAGCGGACGTGAACGGAGCCCTTCCTGCGGCTTTCGGCCTGGTGGCCGCGGTCGCCTACCATCACTACGACACGGTGTACCGCATTCGCGGCAACGCCGGCGCGTCCCCGCACTGGCTGGTGCGGGCGATCGGCGGGCACGAAGGCAGGACGCTGCTGGTCACCGTCCTGGCCGCGCTGCTCACCGCCACACAGTTCAAGGTCGCGCTCACGGCGCTCGCCGTGGCCGTGGCCCTGCTGGTGCTCTTCGAGAGCATCCGCTTCTGGGTGTCCTCCGGGGCCCCCGCCGTACACGATGAAGGAGAACCCGCATGATCGGCCTCGTGCTGGCGGCCGGCGCCGGAAGGCGTCTGCGTCCCTACACCGACAGCCTCCCCAAGGCTCTCGTTCCGGTGGGACCCGCAGGCATAGAGGACAGCATCACGGTTCTCGACCTGACCCTCGGCAACTTCGCGGAGATCGGCCTGACGGAGGTCGGCATCATCGTCGGCTACCGCAAGGAAGCCGTGTACGAGCGCCAGGCCGCCCTTGAAGCGAAGTACGGCGTCAAGATCACGCTGATCGACAACGACAAGGCCGAGGAGTGGAACAACGCCTACTCCCTGTGGTGCGGCCGTGACGCCCTCAAGGACGGCGTGATCCTCGCCAACGGCGACACCGTCCACCCGGTCTCCGTCGAGAAGACGCTGCTCGCCGCCCGCGGCGACGGCAAGAAGATCATCCTCGCCCTCGACACGGTGAAGTCCCTCGCCGACGAGGAGATGAAGGTCGTCGTGGACCCCGCCAAGGGCGTCCAGAAGATCACCAAGCTGATGGACCCGTCCGAGGCCACCGGTGAGTACATCGGGGTCACCCTCATCGAGGGCGAGGCCGCCGCCGAGCTGGCCGACGCCCTGAAGACGGTGTGGGAGGCCGACCCGCAGCAGTTCTACGAGCACGGCTACCAGGAACTGGTCAACCGCGGCTTCCGGATCGACGTGGCGCCGATCGGCGACGTCAAGTGGGTCGAGATCGACAACCACGAGGACCTCGCCAAGGGACGGGAGATCGCGTGCCAGTACTGACGAGGCTCATTCCCTCGCCGGTCGTCGTGGACATCCGCCCGGGTGCCCTGGACGACCTGGCGAGCGTGCTCTCCGACCAGCGGATCTCGCACTCCGGCAAGCTGGCCATCGCGGTCAGCAACGGCTCGGGCGCCCGGCTGCGCGAGCGGCTGGAGCCCTCGCTGCCGGGTGCGACCTGGTACGAGGTCGGCGGCGGCACCCTCGACGACGCGGTCCGGCTGGCCGACGCCATAAAGTCCGGCCACTACGACGCCGTCGTGGGTCTCGGCGGCGGCAAGATCATCGACTGCGCGAAGTTCGCCTCCGCGCGCGTCGGCCTCCCGCTGGTCGCCGTCGCCACGAACCTCGCGCACGACGGCCTGTGCTCGCCGGTCGCGACGCTCGACAACGACGCGGGCCGCGGCTCCTACGGCGTACCGAATCCCATCGCGGTCGTCATCGACCTCGACGTGATCCGGGAGGCCCCGGTCCGCTTCGTCCGCTCCGGCATCGGCGACGCCCTGTCCAACATCTCCGCGGTGGCGGACTGGGAGCTGGCCGGCCGCGTCAACGGCGAGAAGATCGACGGTCTCGCCGCCGCGATGGCCCGGCAGGCCGGCGAGGCCGTGCTGCGCCACCCCGGCGGGGTCGGCGACGACGCCTTCCTCCAGGTGCTGGCCGAGGCACTGGTCCTCACCGGGATCGCCATGTCGGTGTCGGGCGACTCCCGCCCCTCCTCCGGCGCCTGCCACGAGATCAACCACGCCTTCGACCTCCTCTTCCCCAAGCGCGCGGCGAGCCACGGCGAGCAGTGCGGTCTGGGCGCGGCCTTCGCGATGTACCTGCGAGGGGCGCACGAGGAGGCGGCCTACATGGCCGAGGTACTGCGCCGGCACGGACTGCCGGTGCTGCCGGAGGAGATCGGCTTCACCGTGGACGAGTTCGTCCAGGTCGTGGAGTTCGCTCCGCAGACCCGGCCCGGCCGCTACACGATCCTCGAGCACCTCGACCTGAAGACCAACCAGATCAAGGACATCTACACCGACTATGCCAAGGCCATCAGTAGCTGAACTCCGCCCCGTCGTTCACCCCGCAGGGGTGAAGGACCGGCGCAGCGGTGAGCACTGGATGGGACGCCTCTACATGCGTGAGGTGTCCCTGCGAATCGACCGCTACCTGGTCGACACCAGGGTCACGCCCAACCAGCTCACCTACCTGATGACCGTTTTCGGTGTACTCGCGGCCCCGGCACTTCTGGTGCCGGGGATCGCGGGCGCCGTGCTCGGCGTCGTGATGGTCCAGCTGTACCTGCTGCTGGACTGCGTCGACGGCGAAGTCGCGCGCTGGAACAAGCAGTTCTCACTCGGCGGGGTCTACCTGGACCGGGTCGGGGCCTATCTCACCGATGCCGCGGTCCTGGTCGGCCTCGGCCTGCGCGCCGCCGATCTGTGGGGCCCCGGGCGCATCGACTGGCTGTGGGCCTTCCTCGGCACCCTGGCCGCCCTCGGCGCGATCCTCGTCAAGGCCGAGACCGACCTCGTCGGCGTCGCCCGCCACCAGGGTGGGCTGCCGCCGGTGAAGGAGGCCGCGTCCGAGCCGCGCTCCTCCGGCATGGCACTGGCCCGCAGGGCCGCCGGCGCACTCAAGTTCCACCGGCTGATCCTCGGAATCGAGGCGTCCCTGCTGATCCTGGTCCTCGCGATCATGGACGCGAGCCGGGGCGACCTGTTCTTCACCCGCCTCGGCACCGCCGTACTCGCCGGCATCGCACTGCTCCAGACCCTGCTGCACCTCGTGTCCATCCTCGCCTCCAGCAGGCTGAAATGAGTACGGCCATGAACAGTGCGGCCCTGAAGGTCGGCGCGGTCATCATCACCATGGGCAACCGCCCCGACGAGCTGCGCGCCCTGCTCGACTCCGTCGCCAAGCAGGACGGCGACGCGGTCCAGGTCGTCGTGGTCGGCAACGGCTCGCCCGTCCCGGAGGTCCCCGAGGGCGTCCGTACGGTCGAGCTGCCCGAGAACCTGGGCATCCCCGGCGGCCGCAACGTCGGCATCGAGGCCTTCGGCCCCGGCGGCACCGACGTCGACATCCTGCTCTTCCTGGACGACGACGGCCTGCTCGCCCAGCACGACACGGCCGAGCTGTGCCGCGCCGCCTTCGCGGCCGACCCCGAGCTCGGCATCATCAGCTTCCGCATCGCCGACCCCGAGACCGGCGTCACCCAGCGCCGCCATGTGCCGCGGCTGCGCGCCTCCGACCCGATGCGCAACTCCCGTGTGACCACCTTCCTCGGCGGCGCCAACGCCGTCCGTACGAAGGTGCTGGCCGAGGTCGGCGGCCTCCCGGACGCGTTCTTCTACGCGCACGAGGAAACCGACCTGGCATGGCGGGCCCTCGACGCGGGCTGGATGATCGACTACCGGTCCGACATGGTGCTGTACCACCCCACGACCGCCCCGTCCCGGCACGCGGTCTACCACCGCATGGTGGCCCGCAACCGCGTCTGGCTCGCGCGCCGCAACCTGCCCGCGCCGCTGGTCCCGGTCTACCTCGGCGTCTGGATGCTCCTGACGCTGGCCCGCAGGCCCTCCGCCCCCGCCCTGAAGGCGTGGTTCGGCGGTTTCAAGGAGGGCTGGACCAGCCCGTGCGGGCCCCGGCGCCCCATGAAGTGGCGTACGGTGTGGCGGCTGACCCGACTGGGCCGACCGCCGGTCATCTGACAAGCTCGATATCTGAGAGCATGCGGCCGTACCCCGGTGCCTGGCGTGTGCCCAGGCCCGATCCGGCTGCGTACTGATGCGTAATGATGCGTACTTAGAGGACGAAAGTTTCCACTTGTGAGTGAGACAACGCATGACGGCGGAGTCGCGGTGAGCGCCCGACCGTCGCCCGATGAAGGGCTGTCATCGGCCGACCTGGCTGACAAGTACGGGCTCGCCGTGAGCGGCGCCCGGCCCGGCCTCGCCGAGTACGTCCGCCAGCTCTGGGGACGGCGTCACTTCATCCTTGCCTTCTCGCAGGCGAAGCTCACCGCGCAGTACAGCCAGGCCAAGCTCGGCCAGCTGTGGCAGGTGGCCACACCGCTGCTGAACGCGGCCGTGTACTACTTCATCTTCGGCTTCATCCTCAAGGCCAGCCGAGGCATGGCGCACGACGTGTACATCCCGTTCCTGGTCACCGGCGTGTTCGTCTTCACCTTCACGCAGAGCTCGATCATGGCGGGGGTCCGCGCGATCTCCGGCAACCTCGGCCTGGTGCGCGCGCTGCACTTCCCGCGCGCCTCGCTGCCGATCTCCTTCGCGCTGCAGCAGCTCCAGCAGCTGCTCTTCTCGATGATCGTGCTGTTCGCCGTGGCGGTCGCGTTCGGTAGCTACCCCGGTCTGTCGTGGCTGCTGATCTTCCCGGTGCTGGTCCTGCAGTTCCTGTTCAACACCGGCCTCGCGCTGATCGTGGCCCGGGCGGGCGCCAAGACCCCCGACCTCGCGCAGCTGATGCCGTTCCTGCTGCGCACCTGGATGTACGCGTCCGGCGTGATGTTCTCCATCGCGCACATGCTGGAGGGCCGCCCGGAGTGGATCGCCCGCGCCCTCCAGGTGAACCCGGCCGCCGTCTACATGGACCTGATGCGCTTCGCGCTCATCGACGGCTACGGATCCGGCAACCTGCCGCCACATGTCTGGCTCATCGCGCTGTTCTGGGCCGTGGCGATCTCCGTCGGCGGATTCGTGTACTTCTGGAAGGCGGAAGAGAGGTACGGCCGTGGCTGAGACCGAGCAGCGTTCCCACGTTCCCACCGTCATCGCGGACGAGCTGCACATCGTCTACCGCGTCAACGGAGCCAAGACCGGCAAGGGCAGCGCGACCTCCGCCCTCAGCCGCATCCTCAAGCGCGGCGAGGAGCGCGGCGTGCGCAAGGTGCACGCCGTCAGGGGCGTCTCCTTCACCGCCTACCGCGGCGAGGCCATCGGCCTGATCGGCTCCAACGGCTCCGGCAAGTCCACCCTGCTGCGCGCGATCGCCGGGCTGCTCCCCGCCGAGAAGGGCCACGTCTACACCGACGGTCAGCCCTCGCTGCTCGGCGTCAACGCGGCCCTGATGAACGACCTGACCGGCGAGCGGAACGTCATCCTGGGCGGCCTCGCCATGGGCATGTCCCGCGAGCAGATCAAGGAGCGCTACGAGGACATCGTCGAATTCTCGGGCATCAACGAGAAGGGCGACTTCATCACCCTCCCGATGCGCACCTACTCGTCCGGCATGGCGGCCCGCCTGCGCTTCTCCATCGCCGCCGCCAAGGACCACGACGTCCTGATGATCGACGAGGCCCTCGCCACCGGCGACCGCAAGTTCCAGAAGCGCTCCGAGGCCCGCATCCGCGAGCTGCGCAAGGAAGCCGGCACGGTGTTCCTGGTCAGCCACAACAACAAGTCGATCCGCGACACCTGCGACCGCGTCCTGTGGCTGGAACGCGGTGAGCTGCGCATGGACGGCCCGACCGACGAGGTCCTCAAGGAATACGAGAAGTTCACGGGTAAGTGACCCGAATTGCCCAGGGCCCCGCCGGAACTGTTCCGGCGGGGCCCTGCGTCTGCAAGGGAAACGCCAACTGCCTCTGCCCTTAGGAATCTTGACGCCAATCGGTGTGTTCTTGTGATGTGCAGGACACCCCGACGGAGCATGGCGCGTTGTACAACGTAAGCTGTACCGGTGCTGAATCGCGTCAAGTGGGGCGATAATGCGCGACACCGGCACCGCCGCGCTGCGCGGACCTCCGGGCGGCGTGTCCGAAATGGGCAGTATTGGGTCGGCAGTGTAGAACGGGAGATGTGACGGCCATGGCTATGGAAACTCTCCAGCTGCGCGCTGCGCGTGCCGTCCCCGTACCGGGAAGTGAGCGGTGACGGGAGCCGGGACGGAGCGCGCCGGGGACCCCGAGCGCAGCACGCTCGACAAGGCCGCGCACGAGAACTTCCCCGTGGCGCCGTTCTTTCTGCCCAAGGCCTGGCGCGACGACCTGATGGCCGTGTACGGCTTCGCCCGCCTCGTGGACGACATCGGCGACGGCGACCTGGCCCCCGGCGGCGCGGACGCCCGCCTGCTCGGCGTTTCGCCGCAGGACGCCGACGACCGGCTGCTCCTGCTCGACGCCTTCGAGGCCGACCTGCACCGGGTGTTCGACTCGACGCCGCGCCACCCCCTGCTGCGCAGGCTGCAGCCCACCGTCCGGCGCGCCCGCCTCACCCCCGAGCCCTTCCTCGGCCTGATCGCCGCCAACCGCCAGGACCAGCTGGTCACGCGGTACGAGACATACGAGGACCTGGTCGCCTACTGCGAGCTCTCCGCCAACCCCGTCGGTCGCCTCGTCCTCTCCGTCACCGGCACCTCGACGCCCGAGCGTGTCCGCCGCTCCGACGCCGTCTGCACCGCACTGCAGATCGTCGAACACCTCCAGGACGTCGCCGAGGACCTCGGCCGCGACCGGATCTACCTGCCCGCCCAGGACATGAAGCGCTTTCACGTCCAGGAGGCGGATCTCGCCACGTCCACCGCGGGCGCATCATTGCGCGCTCTGGTTGCATACGAATCGGAACGCGCCCTGAACCTCCTGAATGAAGGCACCCCCCTCGTGGGTAGCGTCCACGGCAGGCTGAAGCTGCTGCTCGCAGGGTTCGTGGCGGGGGGAAGGGCGGCGATCCACGCGATCGCCGCCGCTGGATACGACGTACTTCCCGGCCCGCCCAAGCCCGGCAAGCTCCGGCTGCTGCGTGAGGCGGGCGTGACTCTGCGAGGAGAGGGGTGATCCGGACCGTGGAGTCGGAACAGCATGTGTCCGCACCGGTACTCGCCGCGTACAGCTACTGCGAGGCAGTGACCGGGCAGCAGGCCAGGAACTTCGCGTACGGCATCAGACTGCTGCCGACGCCCAAGCGCCGTGCGATGTCCGCGCTCTACGCGTTCTCGCGGCGCGTCGACGACATCGGTGACGGTGCGCTCGCACCGGACGTCAAGGCGACCCGTCTGGAGGAGACGAGGGCGCTGCTCAAACAGGTCCGCGAGGGCCTGATCGACGAGGACGACACCGACCCGGTCGCGGTCGCCCTCGCCCACGCGGGCAGGCACTTCCCGATCCCGCTCGGGGGCCTCGACGAGCTCATCGACGGCGTCGTGATGGACGTCCGCGGCGAGACCTACGAGACCTGGGACGACCTGAAGGTCTACTGCCGCTGTGTGGCCGGGGCGATCGGGCGGCTCTCGCTCGGGGTGTTCGGCACGGAACGGGGAGCGCGCGGAGCCGAGCGCGCGCCGGAGTATGCCGACACGCTCGGGCTCGCGCTCCAGCTCACCAACATCCTGCGGGACGTGCGTGAGGACGCCGAGGGCGGGCGTACCTATCTGCCCGCCGACGACCTGGCCAAGTTCGGCTGTTCGGCCGGGTTCAGCGGGGCGAATCCACCCGAGGGTTCCGATTTCGCGGGCCTCGTGCACTTCGAAGTGCGTCGGGCCCGCGCTCTTTTCGCGGAGGGCTACCGGTTGCTGCCCATGCTGGACCGGCGCAGCGGCGCCTGTGTGGCGGCCATGGCCGGCATCTACCGCCGCCTCCTCGACCGCATCGAGCGCGAGCCGGAGGCGGTGCTGCGCGGCCGGGTCTCGCTGCCCGGACGGGAGAAGGCCTACGTCGCCGTGCGCGGTCTGTCGGGCCTCGACGCCCGGCATGTGTCGCGCCAGGCCGTCAGGAGGCGTGCCTGATGGACAAACTGGGCCAAGGTGATTCCAACGGAGGAAACCGGCAGGCAACCCTCCGCTGCCGCGTGGCGTCCCTGACTGCAACGACCTGCCGTGCATCGTTCAAGCACCGCGGCACGGTCGAGGGGGAGGGTGCACGATGAGTGAGGCCACGGAGGCCGAGACGCCGGGTGCGTCCGTGCCGGCGTCCGCCGTGGTGGTCGGCGGAGGACTCGCCGGGATCACCGCCGCGCTCGCGCTCGCCGACGCCGGCGTGCGGGTGACCCTGCTGGAGGGGCGGCCACGGCTCGGCGGACTCGCCTTCTCCTTCCGGCGCGGCGATCTCACCGTGGACAACGGACAGCACGTGTACCTGCGCTGCTGCACCGCCTACCGGTGGTTCCTCGACCGCGTCGACGGAGCCTCGCTCGCGCCGTTGCAGGATCGTCTCGACGTGCCCGTTCTCGACGCAGCGGCCAAGCCCGGGCGACGGCTCGGCAGAATCGGCCGCACGGCGCTGCCCGTACCGCTGCATCTGGCGAAAAGCCTCGCGACCTATCCTCATCTGTCGCTCGCCGAGCGCGCCAAGGTCGGCCGTGCCGCACTGGCGCTCAAGGGCCTCGATCTCGCCGATCCGGCGCTCGACGAGCAGAACTTCGGCGCCTGGCTGGCCGAGCACGGTCAGTCGCAGCGTGCCATCGAGGCACTGTGGGACCTGGTGGGGGTCGCCACCCTCAACGCGGTGGCCGGCGATGCTTCGCTCGGGCTCGCCGCGATGGTGTTCAAGACCGGTCTGCTGTCCGACCCGGGCGCGGCCGACATCGGCTGGGCGCGCGTCCCGCTGGGCGAACTGCACGACACTCTGGCCCGCAAGGCGCTCGACTCCGCGGGCGTGCGTACCGAAGTCCGTACACGCGTCACCTCCATCTCCCCCTACGAAAACGGGCGTTGGAGCGTTCAGGTTCCCGGCGAGAGCATCGACGCCGACGCGGTCGTCCTCGCCGTACCCCAGCGCGAGACGCACGACCTGCTGCCCGAGGGTGCGCTCGACGACCCCGGACGGCTGCTGGAGATCGGCACCGCTCCGATCCTCAACATCCATGTGGTCTACGACCGCAAGGTGCTCGCGAGGCCGTTCTTCGCGGCGCTCGGCTCCCCGGTGCAGTGGGTCTTCGACCGCACCGAGGCGTCCGGGCTGCGGGAGGGCCAGTACCTGGCGCTGTCGCAGTCCGCGGCGCAGGACGAGATCGACGCGCCCGTCGCCGCACTGCGCGAGCGCTATCTGCCGGAGCTGGAGCGGCTGCTGCCCGGCGCGCGCGGCGCCGAGGTGAAGGACTTCTTCGTGACCCGGGAGCGCACGGCGACGTTCGCCCCCACCCCCGGCGTCGGGCGACTGCGGCCCGGCGCCCGCACCAAGGCCCCCGGCCTGTACCTGGCCGGAGCGTGGACCGCCACAGGGTGGCCCGCGACCATGGAGAGTGCGGTCCGCAGTGGTGTCGGTGCGGCCGGTGCCGCACTGAGCGCCCTGGGCCGGTCCCGCGATCACCTTCTCGAAGTCTTCGAGTCCTTCGAGGAGGCGGCATGACGCTCGATCTGCACGGGACTGGTCCCCGCACCCCCGGTACCGCAACAAGAGGAGAGACTGTGCCCACTGTGCCCCCGGCCGAAACGGCTGCCGACGCGGTGGACGTGACCGCGCTCCTGGAGCGCGGCCGGACCCTGGCAACACCGGTACTGCGGGCGGCCGTCGACCGCCTGGCACCCCCCATGGACACCGTCGCCGCCTACCACTTCGGCTGGATCGACGCCGAGGGCAACCCCGCCGACGGTGACGGCGGCAAGGCCGTGCGCCCCGCGCTCGCCGTGCTCTCCGCGCAGGCCGCCGGCGCCGACCCCGAGGTCGGCGTGCCCGGCGCTGTCGCGGTCGAGCTGGTGCACAACTTCTCGCTGCTGCACGACGACCTCATGGACGGGGACGAGCAGCGCCGCCACCGCGACACCGTCTGGAAGGTGCACGGGCCCGCCCAGGCCATCCTCGTCGGCGACGCCCTGTTCGCGCTGGCCAACGAAGTTCTGCTGGAACTGGGCACCGTCGAGGCCGGCCGTGCCACCCGCCGACTGACCAGCGCCACCCGTGCCCTCATCGACGGCCAGGCGCAGGACATCTCCTACGAGCACCGCGAGCGCGTCACCGTCGAGGAGTGCCTGGAGATGGAGGGCAACAAGACGGGCGCCCTGCTCGCCTGCGCCTGCTCCATCGGCGCGGTGCTCGGCGGCGCCGACGACCGCACGGCCGACACTCTGGAGAAGTACGGCTACCACCTCGGCCTCGCCTTCCAGGCCGTCGACGACCTCCTCGGCATCTGGGGCGACCCGGAGGCCACCGGCAAGCAGACCTGGAGCGATCTGCGTCAGCGCAAGAAGTCCCTGCCCGTGGTGGCCGCGCTCGCCGCGGGCGGACCCGCCTCCGAGCGCCTCGGCGAACTCCTCGCCGCCGACGCCAAGAGCAACGACTTCGAGAACTTCTCCGAGGAGGAGTTCGCCGCGCGCGCCGCGCTCATCGAGGAGGCGGGCGGCCGCGAGTGGACCGCCCAGGAGGCGCGCCGCCAGCACACCATCGCCATCGACGCACTGGACTCCATCGCCATGCCCGAGCGGGTGCGGGACGAGTTCGTGGCGCTGGCCGACTTCGTCGTCGTACGGAAGAGATGATCGTTATCGGTCGAATATCCCTCGCTTAGTCGCCGGCCGGTGCCCGGCAGCGCACGAGCACCGGCCGACGGCGGACCCAGCAGAAGAACCACTGCACGAAGGGGAAGCCATGACAGCGACGACCGACGGAAGCACCGGGGCCCTGCCGCCCCGCGCTGCCTCGGCCAGCGACACCCGCAAACAGACGACTCCCGAGGCGGCCGGGACAGTCGAGACCCGAGACGCCGCCGCGCTTGCGATGCAGCGTGCCACCGACTTCCTGCTCACCCGGCAGGACGTCGAGGGCTGGTGGAAGGGCGACCTCGAGACCAACGTCACGATGGACGCCGAGGATCTGCTGCTCCGTCAGTTCCTGGGCATCCAGGACGAGGCGACCACGCGGGCCGCCGGGCTGTTCATCCGCGGCGAGCAGCGGGACGACGGCGCCTGGGCGACGTTCTACGGCGGCCCGGGCGAACTCTCCACCACCATCGAGGCGTACGTCGCCCTGCGGCTGGCCGGGGACAGCCCGGACGAGCCGCACATGGCGCGGGCGTCCGGGTGGATCCGTGAGCGGGGCGGCATCGCCGCGGCCCGCGTCTTCACCCGGATCTGGCTCGCCCTGTTCGGCTGGTGGAAGTGGGACGACCTGCCCGAACTCCCGCCGGAGCTCATCTACTTCCCCAAGTGGGTGCCGCTGAACATCTACGACTTCGGGTGCTGGGCGCGGCAGACCATCGTGCCGCTGACGGTCGTCTCCGCCAAGCGCCCGGTGCGGCCCGCCCCGTTCCCGCTGGACGAGCTGCACAGCGACGCCGCCGATCCCAACCCGGTCAAGCCCCTTGCCCCGGTGGCGAGTTGGGACGGTGTCTTCCAGCGCCTGGACAAGGTGCTGCACACCTATCGCAAGGTCGCACCGCGCCGGCTGCGCAAGGCCGCCATGAACACCGCGGCGCGCTGGATCATCGAGCGGCAGGAGAACGACGGCTGCTGGGGAGGCATCCAGCCGCCCGCCGTGTACTCGGTCATCGCGCTGCACCTGCTGGGCTACGACCTCGAACACCCGGTGATGCGGGCCGGGTTGGAGTCCCTGGACCGCTTCACGGTGTGGCGCGAGGACGGGGCGCGGATGATCGAGGCCTGTCAGTCCCCGGTGTGGGACACCTGCCTCGCCACCATCGCGCTCGCCGACGCGGGGCTGCCCGCCGACCATCCGGCGCTGGTGAAGGCCGCGGACTGGATGCTCGGAGAGGAGATCGTCCGGCCCGGCGACTGGTCCGTCAAGCGGCCCCAACTTCCGCCAGGCGGCTGGGCGTTCGAGTTCCACAACGACAACTACCCCGACATCGACGACACCGCCGAGGTGGTGCTCGCGCTGCGCCGGGTCAGGCACCATGACCCGGACCGCGTCGAGAAGGCCATCGGGCGCGGGGTCCGCTGGAACCTCGGGATGCAGTCGAAGAACGGTGCGTGGGGCGCCTTCGACGTCGACAACACCAGCCCGTTCCCCAACCGGCTGCCGTTCTGCGACTTCGGCGAGGTCATCGACCCGCCGTCCGCGGACGTCACCGCGCACGTCGTCGAGATGCTCGCCTTCGAGGGCCTCGCCCACGATCCGCGCACCCGGCGAGGTATCGAGTGGCTGCTCGCCGAACAGGAGGCCAACGGCTCCTGGTTCGGCCGCTGGGGCGTCAACTACGTCTACGGAACGGGGTCGGTTGTCCCGGCCCTCGTCGCCGCCGGATTCCCCGGCTCGCACCCCGCGATCCGCCGGGCGGTGACCTGGCTGGAGACCGTGCAGAACGAGGACGGCGGCTGGGGCGAGGATCTGCGCTCCTACCACGACGCGGCCGAGTGGAGCGGACGGGGCGCCTCCACGGCGTCCCAGACGGGGTGGGCGCTGATGGCGCTGCTCGCCGCCGGGGAGATCGACTCCAAGGCCGTCGAGCGCGGGGTCGCCTGGCTCGCGGAGACCCAGTTGGCGGACGGCTCCTGGGACGAGCCGTACTTCACCGGGACCGGGTTCCCGTGGGACTTCTCGATCAACTACAACCTCTACCGTCAGGTCTTCCCGCTCACCGCGCTCGGTCGCTACGTCAACGGCGAACCGGTCGTCCAGGTCAAGGGGGGCTGATGGAAAGGCAACCCGCGCCGACTCCGCTCGTGATCGCCTGTGCGCTCGGCATCGAGCACCTCGCGCTGCGCAGCGGCGACCGGAGCGGCGCCGACGGGCCGGTCACCGTGCTGCGCACCGGCATGGGGCCCAAGGCCGCCGAGCGGTCCGTCACCCGCCTGCTCGCAGACCCGGCGCTGCGCGATGCGGCGGTCCTGGCCACGGGCTTCTGTGCGGGGCTCGCACCCGGCATGCACCCCGGTGACCTGGTGGTCGCCGAGGAGACCAGGGACCCGCGCTCCACCACTGCCTGCGTGGGCACCGACCTGCTCGTCAAGGAACTCGTGCGTGCCATGCCGGGGCGCACCGTCCACACGGGGCCGCTCACCGGCTCCGATCACGTCGTCCGCGGTCACGAACGGGCGGATCTGCTCGCGACCGGCGCGATCGCGGTCGACATGGAATCGGCGTCCACGCTCCACAGCGCCGTGCGCACGGGCGTGCGCCCGGTTGCGGCCGTACGGGTGGTCGTGGACGCTCCAGAACATGAACTCGTCCGAATCGGGACGGTGCGCGGTGGAATATCAGCTTTCCGTGTCCTTCGTGCCGTCCTTCCCGCTTTTTTTGAATGGCACCGTTCTTTGCTGCTCCCTCGGAGGTGAGCCATATGGCCATGCCCCTTCGGCAGACCATGAAGGTCGCTGCATACCTGTTTGAACAGAAGCTCAGGAAGCGGGACAAGTTCGCGCTGCTGGTCGAGTTGGAACCGCTCTTCGCGTGCAACCTCGCATGCGAGGGCTGCGGCAAGATCCAGCACCCGGCGGGGGTGCTGAAGCAGCGCATGCCCGTGGCGCAGGCCGTGGGCGCGGTGCTGGAGTCCGGTGCGCCGATGGTGTCCATCGCCGGCGGTGAGCCACTGATGCACCCTCAGATCGACGAGATCGTGCGCCAGTTGGTGGCGAAGAAGAAGTTCGTCTTCCTCTGCACCAACGCCATGTTGCTGCGCAAGAAGATGGACAAGTTCAAGCCCTCGCCGTACTTCGCGTGGGCCGTGCACATCGACGGGCTGCGCGAGCGGCACGACGAGTCCGTGGCCAAGGAAGGCGTCTTCGACGAGGCGGTCGAGGCCATCAAGGAGGCCAAACGGCGCGGCTTCCGGGTCACCACCAACTCGACCTTCTTCAACACCGACACCCCGCAGACCATCATCGAGGTCCTCAACTTCCTCAATGACGACCTGAAGGTGGACGAGATGATGCTCTCGCCCGCCTACGCCTACGAGAAGGCTCCCGACCAGGATCACTTCCTCGGCGTCCAGCAGACCCGGGAGCTGTTCAAGAAGGCCTTCGCGGGCGGCAACAGGCGCCGCTGGCGGCTCAACCAGAGCCCGCTCTTCCTGGACTTCCTGGAGGGCAAGGTCGACTTCCCGTGCACCGCGTGGGCGATCCCGAGCTATTCGCTCTTCGGCTGGCAGAAGCCCTGCTATCTGATGAGCGACGGGTACGTGCAGACGTACAAGCAGCTCCTGGAGGAGACCGACTGGGACTCCTACGGCCGCGGCAAGGACGACCGGTGTGCCAACTGCATGGCGCACTGCGGCTACGAGCCGACCGCCGTCCTCGCGACCATGGGCTCCCTCAAGGAGTCGCTGCGCGCCGCCCGCGAGACCTTCACGGAAAGCAAGGGCTGAGGTCATGACCGCCGTTTCCTTGGGCGTCCCCGAGGTGCCGGTCCGACCGATCGCGGAGCGCCGCCTCTCGCGGCAGATCCAGGTCGGGCCGGTGGCGGTCGGGGGCGGGGCACCCGTCTCGGTGCAGTCGATGACGACGACGCGTACGTCGGACATCGGCGCCACCCTGCAGCAGATCGCGGAACTCACCGCGTCCGGCTGCCAGATCGTCCGCGTCGCCTGCCCCACGCAGGACGACGCCGACGCCCTCGCGACCATCGCCCGCAAGTCGCAGATCCCGGTGATCGCGGACATCCACTTCCAGCCGAAGTACGTGTTCGCGGCGATCGACGCGGGCTGCGCGGCGGTGCGGGTGAACCCGGGCAACATCAAGCAGTTCGACGACAAGGTGAAGGAGATCGCGCGCGCCGCCAAGGACGCGGGCACCCCGATCCGGATCGGCGTCAACGCGGGCTCGCTCGACCGACGGCTGCTGCAGAAGTACGGCAAGGCCACGCCGGAGGCTCTGGTCGAGTCGGCGCTGTGGGAGGCCTCGCTCTTCGAGGAGCACGGGTTTCGGGACATCAAGATCTCGGTGAAGCACAACGACCCGGTGGTCATGGTCAACGCCTACCGGCAACTGGCCGCCCAGTGCGACTACCCGCTGCACCTCGGCGTCACCGAGGCCGGCCCTGCCTTCCAGGGCACCATCAAGTCGGCGGTCGCCTTCGGCGCGCTGCTCAGCGAGGGCATCGGGGACACCATCCGGGTGTCCCTGTCGGCCCCGCCCGCCGAGGAGTGCAAGGTCGGCATCCAGATCCTGGAGTCCCTCGGGCTCAGGCAGCGGCGCCTGGAGATCGTGTCGTGTCCCTCCTGCGGGCGCGCCCAGGTCGACGTGTACAAGCTGGCCGACGAGGTCACGGCCGGCCTGGAGGGAATGGAGGTGCCGTTGCGCGTCGCGGTCATGGGCTGCGTCGTCAACGGCCCCGGCGAGGCGCGCGAGGCCGACCTCGGTGTCGCCTCCGGCAACGGCAAGGGCCAGATTTTCGTCAAGGGCGAGGTCATCAAGACCGTCCCCGAGTCGAAGATCGTGGAGACCCTCATCGACGAGGCGATGAAGATCGCCGAGCAGATGGGGAAGGACGGCGCCGAGTCCGGCGCTCCGACCGTCACGGGAACACCCGCAGTGACTGTGAGTTGAAGTAGGCACGGACCGAGAGGGGGCCCGAGCGTGACGATTTTGGAGAGCATCCGGGGACCACGCGACCTGAAGGCGCTGTCCGAGGCGGAGATACGTGAACTGGCCGAGGAGATCCGGGAGTTCCTGGTGCACGCGGTCGCCAGGACCGGCGGTCACCTCGGGCCCAATCTGGGGGTGGTGGAACTCTCCATCGCGCTCCACCGGGCTTTCGAGTCACCCGTCGACCGCATCCTGTGGGACACCGGCCACCAGAGCTATGTGCACAAGCTGCTGACAGGACGTCAGGACTTCTCCAAGCTGCGCGGAAAGGGCGGCCTGTCCGGCTACCCGTCGCGCGACGAGTCCGAGCACGACGTCATCGAGAACAGCCACGCCTCCACGGCGCTCGGCTGGGCGGACGGACTCGCCAAGGCCCGGCAGGTGCAGGGCGAGAAGGGGCATGTCGTCGCGGTCATCGGCGACGGCGCGCTCACCGGCGGCATGGCGTGGGAGGCGCTGAACAACATCGCCGCCGCGAAGGACCGCCCGCTGATCATCGTGGTCAACGACAACGAACGCTCGTACTCGCCCACCATCGGCGGCCTCGCCAACCACCTCGCCACGCTGCGCACGACCGACAGCTACGAGAAGGTCCTCGCCTGGGGCAAGGACGTGCTGCTGCGCACGCCGGTCGTCGGGAACACCGTCTACGAGTCGCTGCACGGCGCGAAGAAGGGGTTCAAGGACGCGTTCGCGCCGCAGGGCATGTTCGAGGACCTCGGGCTCAAGTACGTCGGGCCGATCGACGGGCACGACGTGGGGGCCGTGGAGTCGGCGCTGCGGCGCGCGAAACGCTTCCACGGGCCCGTGCTCATCCACTGTCTGACGGAGAAGGGTCGGGGCTACGAGCCCGCCCTCGCGCACGAGGAGGACCACTTCCACACGGTCGGCGTGATGGACCCGCTCACCTGCGAGCCCCTCGCACCCTCCAACGGACCTTCCTGGACCTCGGTGTTCGGCGACGAGATCGTCTCGATCGGAGCGGAACGCGAGGACGTCGTGGCGATCACGGCGGCCATGCTGCATCCCGTGGGGCTCGGCAAGTTCGCCGAGAAGTTCCCCGACCGGGTGTGGGACGTCGGCATCGCCGAGCAGCACGCCACGGTCTCCGCGGCAGGCCTCGCCACCGGCGGCCTGCATCCCGTCGTCGCCGTCTACGCGACCTTCCTCAACCGCGCCTTCGACCAGCTCCTGATGGACGTCGCGCTGCACCGCTGCGGCGTGACCTTCGTGCTGGACCGGGCCGGCGTCACCGGCGTCGACGGCGCCTCGCACAACGGCATGTGGGACATGTCGATCCTCCAGGTCGTGCCGGGCCTCAGGATCGCCGCGCCGCGCGACGCCGACCAGCTCCGCGCCCAGCTGCGTGAAGCGGTCGCCGTCGACGACGCGCCGACGCTCATCCGCTTCCCCAAGGAGTCGGTGGGACCCTCGATCGAGGCGATCGACCACGTGGGCGGGGTGGACGTGCTGCACCGCGGGGAGCGCCCCGAGGTGCTGCTCGTCGCCGTCGGCGTCATGGCGCCGGTCTGCCTCCAGGCCGCCGAGCTGCTGGAAGCCCGCGGGATCGGCTGCACGGTCGTGGACCCGCGCTGGGTGAAACCGGTCGACCCCTCGCTGCCGGGACTGGCCGCCGAGCACCGCATGATCGCGGTCGTCGAGGACAACAGCCGGGCGTCCGGAGTCGGCGCAGCCGTCGCGCTGGCACTGGGAGACGCCGAAGTCGACGTTCCCGTACGGCGGTTCGGCATTCCGGAGCAGTTCCTCGCGCACGCCAAGCGGGGCGAGGTGCTGGCCGACATAGGGCTCACGCCCGTCGAGATCGCGGGGCGGATCAGCGCCGGGCTGGCCGTCAAGGAAGAGCTGTCCAAGGAGAAGAAGGAATGACCGACCCTGCTCAGAAGGGGGAGTTCGACCTCGGCGCGCTCCTCGCCGAACGCGGAGCCGAGCGCTACGAGCTGCACACCAAGCACCTGAACCACCAGCTCCCGCGCATGCTGCACACCATCGGCTTCGACAAGGTCTACGAGCGGGCCGAGGGCGCGCACTTCTGGGACGCGGACGGCAACGACTACCTGGACATGCTCGCCGGGTTCGGGGTGATGGGCCTGGGCCGCCATCACCCCGTCGTCCGCAAGGCGCTGCACGACGTCCTCGACGCCTCGCTCGCCGACCTCACCCGCTTCGACTGCCAGCCCCTGCCCGGCCTCCTCGCGGAGCGGCTGCTGACCCACAGCCCGCACCTGGACCGGGTGTTCTTCGGCAACAGCGGTACGGAGGCCGTCGAGACCGCGCTGAAGTTCGCCAGGTACGCGACCGGCAAGCCGCGCATTCTGTACTGCGCGCACGCCTTCCACGGGCTCACCACCGGCTCGCTCTCCGTGAACGGCGAGGACGGCTTCCGCGACGGCTTCGCCCCGCTGCTGCCCGACACGGCCGTCCCGCTCGGCGATCTCGACGCACTGGCACGGGAGTTGAAGAAGGGCGACGTCGCCGCGCTCATCGTCGAGCCCATCCAGGGCAAGGGCGTGCACGAGACGCCGCCCGGATATCTGCGCGCTGCCCAGGAGTTGCTGCACAAGCACAAGGCGCTGCTCATCGCGGACGAGGTGCAGACCGGGCTCGGCCGCACCGGGGACTTCTACGCCTACCAGCACGAGGAGGGCGTGGAGCCGGACCTGGTGTGCGTGGCCAAGGCGCTCTCCGGCGGCTATGTGCCCGTCGGCGCGACCCTCGGCAGGGACTGGATCTTCAAGAAGGTCTACTCGTCGATGGACCGCGTCCTCGTCCACTCGGCGAGCTTCGGCTCGAACGCCCAGGCCATGGCGGCGGGCCTCGCCGTGCTGTCGGTCATGGAGAACGAGCAGATCGTCGCGCAGGTCCGTGCGACCGGTGAGCAGCTGAAGGCGCGGCTCGCGGCGCTCGTGGACAAGTACGAGCTGCTGAGCGACGTCCGCGGCCGGGGCCTGATGATCGGCATCGAGTTCGGGCGGCCCAAGTCGCTGAAGCTGCGCAGCCGTTGGACGATGCTGCAGGCCGCGCGCAAGGGGCTGTTCGCGCAGATGGTGGTCGTCCCGCTGCTCCAGCGGCATCGCATCCTCACCCAGGTCTCCGGTGACCATCTGGAAGTGATCAAGCTGATTCCGCCGCTGGTCGTCGACGAGGGCGATGTGGACCGGTTCGTCGAGGCGTTCACCGCGGTGATGGATGACGCGCACAGTGGTGGCGGTCTGATGTGGGACTTCGGGAAGACTCTGGTGAAGCAGGCCGTGGCGAACCGCTGAGCGGCTGGTAGGTGCGGGTGAGTGGGCCTGCGGGAGGATTTTGCCTCTGAGGCAAGAAATTTGCCGCAAAGGCAAGCCTCTGGCTGAATCGAGGTATGAGCCCCACTGAGGGTCCGCCCCCTGCTGAGGGCAGGACCCCTGCCGAACCGGGGACGGCCGAAGAAGAGCCGTCCGCCGTGCTGCCCGCCGTCGCACCCCAGCTGCGTGCGCTGCGCCGCCGTGCCTCGCTGACCCTGGAGGCCGCGGCCCGCGCCGCCGGACTCTCGCCCGCGCACCTCTCCCGCCTGGAGACCGGGCAGCGCCAGCCCTCGCTGCCGATGCTGCTCGCGCTCGCCCGTATCTACGATACGACCGTCTCGGAGCTGCTCGGCGAGACCGTCGCCGAGCGGGACGCCGTCGTGCGCGCCGCCGACATGGAGCCGACCCGGGCCGGTGGCTGGACGTACTGGCCGGCCGGCGCCGCGGGCCGCGGAATGCAGGCCCTGCGCGTGCACGTGCCCTACGGGGCGCAGGGCGACATCGTGCGCGTCCACCCCGGTGAGGAGTGGCTGTACGTCCTCAAGGGGCGGCTGCGGCTGCGCCTCGGCGACGCCGCGCATGTGCTCGCGCCGGGCGACAGCGCGCACTTCGACTCGCTCACCCCGCACCGCCTCGCCGCCGACGGCCGCGAGGGGGCCGAGCTGCTCTTCGTACACACCCTGCTGCAGAGCCCCAGCGCCGCGCTGTGCCTCGGCCCCCTGACGGGAGAGACGTCATGAGAGACATGGAAGAGAAGTTCCCCCGCGCCCTGTGGGTGCGACTCATCATCTACGTCGCCGTGGGCCACCTCTTCGCGGCCTTCATCTATCTGCTGTTCACCCTGGGCGCGCACAACCAGTGAGCGGCGCCGCCACCCCGGCGGCCGTCAGTCCAGCAGGCGCTCGCGCAGCCGCTCGCGCAGCTCCGGCGTGATGCCCAGACCCTTCTCCAGGTAGGTGTCTACGTCACCCCAGGTCTCCTCGATCGTCTCGAAGGCCGCCGTGAGGTACTCGGCGCGGGCGTCGAACAGCGGGGCGAGCAGTTCCATGACCTCCGGTGAGTACGCGGAGGCGGACGTGCTGCTGCGGTGGACCTTGTAGCGACGGTGGGCCGCGTTCGACTCCAGGTAGTCCGCCACGATCGCGTCGCGCTCGACGCCGAGGGCGAGGAGCGTCACAGCTATCGAGAGGCCCGCGCGGTCCTTGCCCGCCGCGCAGTGCATCAGGGCCGGGGCGCTGTCCTCGGCCAGTGCGCGCAGTACCTGGGAGTGCTCGGCGGTGCGATCCCTGACTATCTTGCGGTACGACCCGATCATCCGGTTCGCCGCCTTGCCGTCCGAGAGGAGCTCGCGCAGCTGGTCGATGTCGCCGTCGCGGACCATCCTCCAGAACTCGGCGCCGTCGGCCGGATCGCTGAGCGGAAGGTTCACGTTCCGCACGCCCGGCAGCTCGACGTCCGGACCCTCCAGCTTCTGGTCCGAGGCATTGCGGAAGTCGAAGATCGTGTGCAGGCCCAGCGAAGCGAGGAACGCGGCGTCGTCCTCGGTCGCGTGCGCGAGGTGACCGCTGCGGAACAGCACCCCGTGCCGCACCCTCCGGCCGTCCACGGTGGGCAGGCCGCCCACGTCCCGGAAGTTGCGCACTGCGGCCAGTTCGGGCTCGGTCGACGGGACCTGCTGCGTCACGGGGGCTCCTCCCACTGCGCCCCGTCGACGCGGCTTCGGTGGTGGCCGACGGTGCGCTCTCGACGATACGACATGGGTTCCTGGGGCAATGAGTTGTCCACAGGGCGTTGCCTGCGGGGCCGAATGCGCCGGATGATGTTGGTGCTTGATCGCACCTGTTCGTATCTGTGGGGGCTTGATGATGGAGATCGGCGGCAACGGTCGCATCTGGCTGCTTTCCGGGCCGACCAGCAGTTACGCACTGCGGCTCACCGAGCAGGACGAGCTGCTGCACCTGCACTGGGGCCCGCGGATCACCCTCGCCGACGCCGAGGCGCTGGCCGCGCTGCCCGCGCCGCAGTACTGGCCCTTCGAGTCACAGCTCGACGGCCATGAGGAGTATCCCGTCGAGGGCGGCCCCCGCTTCGTACGCCCCGCGCTGTCCGTGCGTACGGACGAGCGGCGCGGCACCGAGTGGCGGTTCGAGGCGCACGAGGCGGACGGTGACGAACTGCGGCTGCGCTTCTCCGACTCCGGCCTCGGCATCACGCTGCACTACCGCACCCGCGGTGACGTCGTGGAGCGCTGGGTGACCCTCGAGAACGAGGGCCCGGCCGTGGAGCTGCTGCGCGCCGACTCCGCGACCTGGACGCTGCCCGAGCGCGACGGCCGGCGCCTGTCCCAGCTGCACGGACGGTGGGCGGCCGAGTCCCGGCTCGTACGCTCCCCCCTCACCTACGGTGAGAAGGTCATCGGCAGCCGCCGCGGGCACACCGGGCATCAGCACCTGCCCTGGGTCGCGCTCGACGACGAGGCGACCGAGGAACGCGGCGAGGTGTACGGCTGCGCGCTCGCCTGGTCCGGCTCGTGGCGGATCTCGGTGGCCCAACTCCCGGACGGGCGCGTGCAGATCACCGGTGGCGCCGGATACGACGACTCGGGCCTGCTGCGCCTGGAGTCCGGGGAATCGTTCACGACGCCGGTCTTCGCGGGGCTGTGGAGCGACGGCGGCTTCGGCGGGGCGAGCCGGGCCTGGCACGCGTACCAGCGTGCGTACGTCATCCCGGACGCGGACCGGGACCGGCCGGTGCTCTTCAACTCCTGGGAGGCCACGGGGTTCGACATCTCCGAGGAGCAGCAGGGCACGCTCGCACGGCGGGCCGCGGCGATCGGAGTCGAGCTGTTCGTGGTCGACGACGGCTGGTTCGGGGCGCGCACCAGCGACCGGGCCGGGCTCGGAGACTGGACGCCCAACCCCGACCGCTTCCCGGGCGGCCTCAAGCCGCTCGGCGACTACGTGCACGCGCTCGGCATGCAGTTCGGGATCTGGGTCGAGCCGGAGATGGTCAATCCGGACAGCGAGCTCTACCGGCAGCACCCCGACTGGGTGCAGTTCCAGACCGGACGAAACAGGACCGAGTACCGCAATCAGCTCGTACTGAACCTCGCGCGCCCGGACGTCCAGGAGTACCTGTGGGAGCAGCTCGACAGCATGCTCTCCAGCGCCCCGATCGACTACGTGAAGTGGGACTTCAACCGCTGCTTCACGGATGCCGGCTGGCCCGGCGACCCCTACCCGCAGCGGCTGTGGGTCGACCACGTGCAAGCCCTGTACGCCCTGCTGGACCGGCTGCGGGCCGCCCACCCCGGGGTCGCCTTCGAGTCCTGCTCGGGCGGCGGCGGCCGGATCGACCTCGGCATCATGGCCCGCACGGACCAGGTGTGGACCTCGGACAACACCGACCCGCTCGACCGGCTCGCCATCCAGCACGGCTTCAGTCAGATCCACCCCTCCCGGGTCATGGCCGCCTGGGTCACGGACAGCCCGAACACCCAGCTCAACGGACGTGTCAGCACTCTGCGCTTCCGGTTCGTGAGCGCCATGGCCGGGGTGCTCGGCGTCGGCGGCGATCTGACCGAGTGGAGCGAGGAGGAGCTCGGCGAGGCGCGGGAGTGGGTGGAGCTCTACAAGGAGATCCGGCCCGTCGTGCAGCGTGGGGACCTCTACCGGTTGCGGCCCCCGGAGGGCGGGCTCAGCGCGGTGCAGTACGTCCACGGTGACGAGGTCGTCGTCCTCGCCTGGCTCCAGGCTCAGCGTCACGGTGAGCCCGTCGCCCCGCTGAGACTGCGCGGACTTGGCCCTGAAGACGCGTACGAATGCCGCGAAACCGGCGAAACGCACCGTGGCGCGGTGCTGCTTCATCATGGGCTGCGCACAAAGCTGCGCGGTGACCTTGATGCGACGGTTATTCGACTGCGTCGCAAGTGACTGTTCTGTCCGAATTAGAGCCTTCGTTACAACTAGCCCTGGAATAGGGCTACCTGGGCTTGCGTGGCGTGAGCAGCGTCATAGTGGTAACGGTGAGTCGTGGTCATGCTCACGTAATTTCCCTTTGTTTTCAGTGGATTCAAAGAATGCCGGAGATCCTTATCCACGCAGCGTCACCGGGTTTGTCCACAAGGATCAAGAAAGCGGTGTTCACAGGAAACCCAATGCTTGTCCCGCTGCGCTCGTTTCGCTTACGTTCGCCACCAATCCGGACGGACGCCCAATCCTGCCGCCGCCCGGAATCCGCACACTCACCCGTCACGGCAGGAGCGGGGGACCCACAGGTAGAACGCCTGTTCCGGTCTCCGGAACGGCTAGGGGTAAAGCCGCGCGAGAGTGCGGCCGGGCATCTCCAGTCCGCACCCGACAGCTCACCTCGCAGGCGCCGGAGAGGAAAACGCCATGCCCGCGAAGGGTAAGCACCGCCGTCCCAAGTCCCAGCGTTTCACCCGCTCCATCGCAGTCGCCGGAACCGGTGGCGCCGCGCTCGCGCTGCCGCTGATGGGGGCCACGGGTGCGCACGCCGCCACCCCCGCCGCCGCTGTTTCGACGGTTCCCGAGAAGACCGCCGAGAACGTCGCGCAGAACGTCTCGGAGAAGACCATCACCGCCGCTCCGACCGCCGCCCAGAAGTCGGGCACGAGGACCTACGCGGTGCGGGCCGGTGACTACCTCTCGAAGATCGCCGACGACCAGAACGTCACCGGCGGCTGGAAGAAGCTCTACTCCGACAACCGCGCCGCCGTCGGCAGCGACCCCTCGCTGATCCACCCGGGCCTGAAGCTGACGATCGGCAAGAAGGCCGCGACCGCGGCAACCCAGTCGTCCGGCAAGAGCACGCAGACGACCGAGTCGAAGGCCGCGCCGACGACCGAGTCCAAGACCACTCAGTCCGCCGACACGGCCAGCAGCTCCGGCTACGGCCTGCCCGTCTCCGGCGCCACTGTCGGCACCGGCTACAAGGTCCCCGGCGGCATGTGGTCCAGCGGCTACCACACGGGCGTGGACTTCGTGGTGCCGACCGGCACCACCATCAAGGCCATCGCCGCGGGCACCGTCGTCTCGGCCGCCTACGACGGCGCCTACGGCAACGAGGTCGTCATCCAGCACGCCGACGGCCAGTACAGCCAGTACGCCCACATGTCGCAGCTCTCCGTCTCGGCGGGCCAGACCGTGACCGAGGGCCAGCAGCTCGGCCTCTCGGGCGCGACCGGCAACGTCACCGGGCCGCACCTGCACTTCGAGATCCGCACCACGCCGAACTACGGCTCGGACGTGGACCCCGTGGCGTATCTGCGCTCGCACGGCGTGGCCGTCGGCTGACGCCCGCCTGCTCCTCGCCTCCGAAGGCCGGACCCCACGATCCCCGGGGCCCGGCCTTCGGTGTGCGCGGCTCCATGTGCGGTTCATGATCGCCGCATTGCGGTCTTGTGGCACGACCGCACGAGGTATCGACAGGCGTGCGACAGTGACGCCACAGTGATCTCCGCAAGCGCTTTCTATGCTTACGGAGGTCCCCGTGCCCGGCGTCCAGCGACGCACTTTCATCAAGGGCGCCGCGACCGCGGCCGCCACCGCCCCGTTCTCCTGGGCTCTCTCCCGCAGCGCCTCCGCCGCCGACGATGCGGGCGGTGACACCGAACTGCACTGGCTGGAGGGCTCCGCGCCCGCCGCCCACGCCGGGACCACCTGGGGTGTGCCCTGGGCCCGCGGCACCCATCAGCCCGACCGGACGTTCCGGCTCACCACCGCCTCCGGCGACGACGTCCCCGTGCAGAGCTGGGTCACCGGCCACTGGCCCGACGGCTCGGTGAAGTGGACCGCCCACGCGATCGCGCCCGGCGCCGCCAAGGCCGACACGTACCGGCTGGCCGCGGGCGCCCCCGCCGTCCCCGCCCGGAAGGTCACCGTCACGCGGACCGGCGGCCGTATCGAGGTGTCGACCGGTGTCATCACGGCCGTGTTCGGCGCAAAGGGCTCCGACACCGTCGTCCGCAGCGTCCGGCGCGGCTCGGCGGAGATCGCCCGCGACGGACGGCTGGTCGCCCTGCGCCAGGGCTCGCTCCGTGACGGCGTCGCGACCGAGTACTTCACCGGGCGGATCGAGAAGACCGAGGTCGAACAGGACGGGCCGGTCGAGATCCCCTGGATCTCCACCAACTCCTCCGCCCAGTGGGCACTCGCGGCGATCCAGAACCTCGCGCTGATCGGAGACCGGATCCCGTCATGGAACGCCCGCTGATCACCGCCGTGGCCGCGCTCCTGGCCCTGGCGAGCGCCCCTCCCGTCTTCGCGTCCGACCACGCGAACGTCGTACGCCCCGACGACAGGCGCCTGTCCTACGAAGGCCACTGGGGACGTACGCCGGAGGCCGCGACCACTGTCAACTCCGGCTCACGGCTGCACTTCCGCTTCACCGGCGGCGAGGTGCACGCCCTCTTCGATGTCGGGTCGATCACCGTGCCCGCGCAGATCTATGTGTCGGTCGACGGCGGACCGAAGCGGCTGTACGCCGTCGACCGGGACGACCTCGATATCGACGCGCCCGGCCGGGGACCGCACACCGTCGAGATCTCCGTCAAGGACGTGTTCTCACGGGCCAACCGCTGGACCCCTCCTCTGGAGACGGGCGTCGTGCTCACCGGGCTGCGACTCGACGAAGGCGCGCGTCTGCTTCCCCAACACCGGCCGCCCACAAGGCGGTTGGCGTTCTACGGCGACTCCATCACCCAGGGAGTCATGGCGCTGTGCGAGGTCAACACCTCCGACTGCGCCGACGGCACGGCCGCGTACCCCACCCTGGTCGCGGACCGGCTGGGCGCCTCCCTCACCCAGGTCGGCTTCGGCAGGCAGGGCGTGATCCAGACCGGAAACGGGGGAGTGCCCGCCGCCGGGGACGCCTACGGCTGGAACTACGCCGAGTCCAGGGCTACTTCGGATCGCCGTGCCGACGTGATCGTGGTCAACCAGGGCACGAACGATGCGGCGTCCACAGCAGGCGGCTTCCGGTCGGCCTACCGGTCCTACCTCGAAGAGCTCAAGGCCGCCGCCCCGCACGCCCGCATCCTCGCCCTGTGCCCCTTCGACGGCACGCACGCCGAGGACATCGCGGCCGTCGTGGACCAACTCGCCGACCAGCGCGTGGAGTTCGTCGACACCACGGGGTGGCTGTCCCTTGAGGACGGCGACTTCAACGGCACCGTCCACCCCAACACCCAGGGCCACAGCAAGGTGGCCGACCGCCTCTCAGCCGTCATCCTCTCCGCGCTCGCTCTCGACAAGGAGCACTGAACCGTGAGACCCCGAAGACTCGGCGCCGTAGCCGCCGCGGCCCTGCCGGCCGGGCTGGTCGCCGCCCCGGCGCAGGCCACCGGGCAGCAGCGGCCCGCGCGTCGTGTTGTGGAGAGGGTCTTCGACCCGTCCGGAGTCGTCTCCGGCGCCCGCAACGCCACCCCCTTCTACGGCGACCTCCTCGGCGACTGGCGCGAGGAGATCCTCGCCGACCGACGACCACAGTGCGCTGCGCCTCTGCACCAGCACCGAGCCGACGTCGACGCGCATCTACACGCTCGCCCAGAACCCCGAGTACCGGCTCGGCCGGACCGTGCGCGGCTATCTCCAGTCGACGTACACGGACTTCTACCTCGGCACCGAGACCCGGCGCGTGCCGAAGCCGGCGATCACCACACCCCGTATCCCTGCTGAAGGAGCCGTTTCCCATGACGACCACGCGTAGAGCATTCGGAGCACTGGCCGCCGGTGCGGCCCTGGCGGCGCTCGCCCCGGTGACGGCCGCCGCCGCGAGCACCGCGTCCCGCCACCGCCGTGGACGGCTGATCGCCCACGACGACTTCTGCCACGGCCTGGGTCAGTGGGCCGTGGAACTCGAGAAGGGCGGCACTGTCACCGCATCCCACGGGACGCTGGAGGCCGACGTACCCGCCGGGGCGACCATCTGGTTCAAGCAGCGGCTCGAAGGCCCGTACGTCATCGAGTACACCGCCACGCCGGTCTCCGCGGGCGGCGTCAACGACCGGGTCTCCGACCTCAACAACTTCTGGAACGCCGTCGACGTCCGCTCCCCGGACGACCTCTTCGCCACCGCGCGCGGCGGCGTACTCGCGGAGTACGACTACCTCAAGACGTACTATTCCGGGTACGGCGCCAACACCAACACCACAACTCGGCTGCGCCGGTACGTCGGTGAGGCGGGCGTCCGACCGCTGATCTACGACTACACGCAACCGCTGCTCACGGCGAACGAGCCCAATCGCGTGCGCATCGTCTCCGACGGCCCCGCCGTCCAGTGGTGGGACAACGGTCGACTCGTGTTCGACTACAGCGATCCCGAGTCGTACACGAGCGGACACTTCGCGTTCCGGACGACCTGGAGCCACTTCCGGATCACGGACTTCCGAGTGTGGCGGCTTACCAAACGCCCCTGATCAGAACGTTATTCCAAAGTTGACCAATACTTGACGAGTGGCCTATCTCACCGCCCGTCAACCCCTTCTTACGGTCGCGTAGCTCACACCTCAAGGTGAATCATGGGCCGACGTGGCAGACGATTCGAAGAATGACAACAGATCAGTGATCGGGTCGTACGTGGCGGTGGGGGACAGCTTCACCGAAGGCGTCGGCGACCCCGGGCCCGACGGGGCGTTCGTCGGGTGGGCCGACCGGTTCGCGGTGCTTCTCGCGGACCGCCGGCCCGAGGGCGACTTCACCTACAGCAACCTTGCCGTACGCGGAAAGCTCCTCGACCAGATCGTCGGGGACCAGCTCGGGCGGGCCAAGGAGCTCTCCCCGGACCTGGTCTCCTTCTGTGCGGGCGGCAACGACATCATTCGTCCCGGCACCGACCCCGACGAGGTCGCGGAGCGCTTCGAGCGTGCGATCGCCGACCTCACCTCAGCCGTCGGCACCGTCCTGGTGACCACCGGCTTCGACACCCGCACCGTCCCGGTGCTGAAGCATCTGCGCGGCAAGATCGCCACGTACAACGGGCATGTACGTGCCATCGCCGACCGGTACGGCTGTCCGGTCCTCGACCTGTGGTCGCTCAAGACGGTCCAGGACCGCCGGGCCTGGGACGGCGACCGCCTGCACCTTTCGCCGGAGGGCCACACCCGCGTCGCGCTCCGCGCCGGCCAGGTCCTCGGTCTGGAGGTGCCCGCCGATCCGGACCAGCCGTGGCCCCCGCTGCCGCCGCGCGGCACGCTGGAGGTCCGGCGCGACGACATCCACTGGGCACGCGAGTACCTCGTCCCGTGGATCGGGCGGCGGTTGCGCGGCGAGTCCTCCGGGGACCACGTGGCGGCGAAGGGCACGCTGTCGCCGGACGACATCAAGATGCGCATCGAGGCGGTGGCCTGAGCCTCCGGGACCGCCGGGACCGCTGGGGCGCCGAGGTGATCCGGCGGTCCCGGCGCTCGCGTGTGCGCCGTACGAGCTGGGCTGAACCAAGGGGTCCGCGGGCCAGGGGTGCGACGGCGCCTCAGCGCGATGTCGCGGGCACCGCTGCCGTGGGCGTAGCCGTCAACGCCTCGCGGGGGACCCCCAGTTCCCGTGCGAGCGCCTCGTCGACCCACTCCTGGGTCCGGGCCCGCGACACCGCCCCCGGGTACGCCGTCATTTGCACCGCCAGCCCGTCCAGCAGCGCCGTGAGCCGCAGCGCCGCCATGGCGGGATCCGGGCAGGGGAACTCGCCGGCGGCGACGCCCTCCTCGATGACCTCGGCGATCGCGGCCTTCCACTGCCGGTCGAGATCGCGGGTGACGTCGCGAAGTACGGGCTCGCGCAGCGCCACCGCCCAGCCCTCGATCCACAGCCGCCACCCCTTGGCCTGCCCGGTCGGCGCGTACCAGCGCACGGCCGCCCGCAGCCGCCGCAGCGCCGTCGTCCGGCGGCCGAGCAGCTTGCGCAGATGGGCGAGGTCGTCCTCGGCGGCGTAGGTGAACGCGGCGGCGACCAGCTTCTCCTTGGTGGAGAAGTGGTACAGCACCAGCGCGTTGCTGACCCCGAGTGCCGAGGCCACGTCGGCGATTCGCACCGCCGCCACGCCCCGCGCCTCGATCTGCCCAATCGCGGCTCGCAGCAACTCCTCGCGCCGCTCCGCCACACTCAACCGCACTCTCGCCACCCGGCAACCCTAATCCCTTGCCAAGGGCAGCGCTGCCGACCCCCTTGACGCCGGTCGGGCGCCCCGGGGGCACCCGCGTGCGGTCAGTCGACGAACTGGTAGTCGGCCGTGATGCGACCGTCCTCGTCGAGCACGAGGAACTCCAGGCCGCCGCCGGTCACTTGTCCCTCCTGCGTGTGGAAGGACTCCCAGCGGAACGTGATGACGTCACGCACCTGTCGGGCGGCCTCCTGGATCCGGAAGACGTAGGTCCCCGGGGCGACGAACTCCTCGTAGGCGCGCGTCACGCGCGCGTGCAGCTCTTCGTGGCCCCGGGCTTCCAGTGCCGCGGTGGTGAAGCCGAGACCCACCGCCGTGTCATGCATCTCCTGGGGAGGCCGCAGGGCGTGCAGACCGTCCGCTGCCCAGAGTTCGTGGACGGTCTTGCGGCGGATCTCCGGGTCGGGTTCGTTCCAGACGCCGATGTAGCGCTCGATCAGGTCCTGTGCGTCGATGGCAGGCATGGGGCGGGCTCCTCGGCGGTCGGACGGCGCGGCGGGGTGTTCTTGTGGTCCGCGGTGCCGTGCGTGTTGCTTGCGCGTTCCTTTGCGCGTTCCTTGCGCCATCGACTCTGCTTCACCCCGGTCCGTGCCTCAATTCCCCGCAGGGAATGACCGATCCGGTGCCCCCGTTGCCGGTCGGGACCGCCCACGCCCCGTCACCTGTACCACCGGAACCGTTCCGCGATCAGCGGCAGCCGGTCGGCGACGATGGCGTGCGCGGCGGCCCTCGGCGTCGTCCCGTCGGCTTCCGCGCGGGCCAGCATCTGGTCGACGAGGGCGCGCATCGAGCGGCGTGTGTACGTGAACGCCTCGTCCGCGTCCGCACCGATGTCGCCGAACAGCGTCCACCACCACCAGGCGTTCGTCCCGGAGTTGACCACGACGTCCGGCAGGACGGTGATTCCGCGCGCTGCCAGCAACTGTTCCGCCTCCGGCAGTACGGGCATGTTGGCCGCCTCGACGATCCAACGGGCCGTGATCCGCCGCTGGTTCACGGTGTCGATCGCGTACGAGACTGCAGCGGGCACCAGTACCTCGGCGTCGTCGGTGAACAGCCATGCGTCGCCGGGCAGTTCACGGTCGGCCGGGCGCAGCGCAGAACGGTCGACCGTCCCGTAGGCGTCCCGCGCGGCGAGCAGCGTCTCGATGTCGAGGCCCTCGGGGTTGGCGATCGTGCCTTTGACGTCGGCGACGGCCACGACCGCGAGGCCGGCCCGTGCGAGAAACCGTGCCGTCGCCCCGCCCATGGTGCCCAGGCCCTGTACGGCGACCCGTGTCCCGGAGTGGGGCACCCCGGCCCGGTCCAGCGCCGCGAGCACCGACTCGGCGACACCGCAGCCGCCGACCAGCTCGTCGAGCCCGATTCCGTCCACGTCGACGGCGAACGCGTCCGTCAGGCGCTGCCGGGCCGTCGGCTCGTCGTCGAGCAGCGGGTACACCGCCTGGATGGACGAGACGAGGCCCGCCTCCTCGGCGGCGCGGTCGACGAGATCCTGGGTGAGGCCGAGGTCCTCGCCGGTGGTCCACAGGGTCTCGATGTACGGCCGTACAGCGCGCAGATATCGCACCAGCAGGCCGTACGCCTCCGGGGCCCGGGGATCGCAGTCGATGCCACCCTTGGCGCCGCCCAGGGGGATGTAGCGGCCCTCGGGGTTGTAGTGCAGGGCCTCCTTCATCGTCATGCCCCGGGCCAGGCCGGTGACCTCTTCCAGCGTGCAGCCGTCCCGCATTCGCAGACCGCCGCTCGACACACCCCGTACGAGCCGGTCGACGACGAGAAAGCCCTCCCGACCGGTGACGTGGTCGGTCCACGTGAGGGACATCAGGGGGGCGGTCACGAGCTCTCCTCAGGTGCGGCGATCGGGGTGGGGTCGGGGGCAGGGCTTCGGTGGGGGCGGAGCGGCAGGTGAGGTGCCATGGTGCCGTTACTGAACCGTCAGTCAGTATCGGAAGGTGTGTGCGGTGCTGTCAACGAAGTGGGGCCCTCGCCAGTGGGGGCGCCCCGGGGAGAGCGGTCCGGGGTCGCACGCCCGGCGGCATGCGGTGGGTCGCGAGGACCTTTCCGTATGTCCGCTTCGAATGCCACTCCATGATGCGGAAGAAGTACGCCCGGTGCGGGGTTAGGGGAATACGGGCCATGGACCCCCGACGGATGTGACATCGGGTTCCTGGATCATGGGCCGTGCCTCCGTTCGCGGAGACATCACCCTGTGACGCGCTGGACTCGGCGCTGTCGGAGGGGGCGACCATAATGAAATGTGTCCGACCCAGACATGTGTCGGACCGACTCCACCAGGAGGTGCCGTGACCGGTTTCCGTACCCTGAGCTCCGGGCTCCGCGCGCTGCAGCCCGCCGCCTTCGGCGCGGATCCGAGCGGTGCGCGCCTGGAGCGCATCCGGAGATCCCCGAATTTCGCGGACGGTGTCTTCGTCAACCCGCAGGGCGCCCGGATCCGGCCCGACGGTTCCATGATCGAGTTCGCCAAGGTGTTCTTCCGCAAGGAGGAGCGTGTCCACCGCAGCCCGTCGGGCACGGTGCCGGTCCACCCGACGACGTTCGCGGACCTCGCCAAGCCCGCGCCGAGCGGGCTGCGGGTCACCTGGATGGGGCACTCCAGCGTGCTCGCCGAGATCGACGGGCACCGCGTGCTCTTCGACCCGGTCTGGGGAGAGCGCTGCTCTCCGTTCGACTTCGTCGGACCCAAGCGGCTGCACCCGGTGCCGCTGCCGCTGGCCGCGCTCGGCCCGGTCGACGTCGTCGTGATCTCCCACGACCACTACGACCACCTCGACCTGCCCACCATCAAGGCCCTGGCCGACACCGACACGGTGTTCGCGGTGCCCCTCGGCGTCGGTGCCCACCTGGAGCACTGGGGAGTGTCGCCGGACCGCCTGCGCGAGCTGGACTGGAACGAGACGACGAAGATCGCAGGGCTCTCCCTGACGGCGACGCCCGCCCGCCACTTCTGCGGCCGGGGTCTGCGCAACACCCAGCACACCCTGTGGGCCTCCTGGGTGGTCGCGGGTGACGAGCACCGGATCTACCACAGCGGCGACACCGGCTACTTCGACGGCTTCAAGGATATCGGCGCGGAGCACGGCCCGTTCGACGCCACGATGATCCAGATCGGCGCGTACAGCGACTTCTGGCCCGACATCCACATGACGCCCGAGGAGGGCATGCGCGCTCACCTGGACCTCCAGGGCGGGCAGCCCACCGGCGTGATGATGCCGATCCACTGGGCGACCTTCAACCTGGCCACGCACCCGTGGGCGGAGCCCGGCGAGGGCACCATCGCGGCCGCACGGGCGACCGGGGCGCGCATCGCACTGCCCCGTCCCGGCGAGCCCTTCGAACCCACGGCCGAGAACGTTCCCGCCGAGCCCTGGTGGCGCGGTGTGGCCCTCACCCCGAAGGGCGGGTGGCCGGCCCTCGACTCGGCCGTGGTCGACACGCCGGGTGATGTCCCGGCCGAGGCAGTGGCGGGCACCGGGGAGCCGGAGGCCGTTCCCGCCGGGTGAGTGCGGGGCAGAACAGGCGGACGGCGAGGGCCGAGGAGCACAGTGCTCCTCGGCCCTCGCCGTCTGTTCGTGACCGCTTCTGACCAGCCGTGATCAGTTCATTGCCGCAGGGGAACGTCTGTCCGAGGCGATTATCGGTCCCTCGTGCGAAGACTCATACCAGAGCGGCACGCTCTTCGTAGGAGTTTGTCAACTGCCCACCGCACATGATGCCTTGCCGACTACTGTCAGTTGCTGTCGGGCGACGCAGAGCCGTTTTTTTCGGTTCTCTCGACCGGCGCCGCGATGGCGCATGCCCGAGTCGCGCAGACCCGCGGGAGCCCCCATGCCCCCGACGCACCAGTACGAGGACACCGATGTCTCACCTTCGCGCACCGGCCGCACGCGCAGACCGCCGTGAGGGCGGGCGGCACGGACGACCGGTCGCCCGCGCCGTTCCCTCGCTGCCCGAGACCCACATACGCCCCCAACTGCTGCGGCTCGCGATCCTGCCCCCCACCGCGGTGGCCCTCAGCGCGTGCGCGGCCGTGCTCTTCACCGTCCGGTCCACCGGCGCGCCGCCCAGCCTCACCCTGTGGGCCGTGCTCGCCGGAGCCATGGGCGTGGCGCTGACCGGCATCCTGATCGCCGCCGTGGCCGCGGACCGCGCCGCCAAGTCCGTACGGGAGCGGGTCGGCGCGCTGCGCCGCGGCAGTGCGCGTTCCGAGGCCGACCTGCGCACCCTCGTCGAGGCGCTGCGCCACGGTGAGAGCCCGCCCAACCGCAAGGCGCGCCGCCAACCCCCCACGGACGCGGATGACTTCGAACTGCTCGCCGCCGACATGGCGCGTGCCCACGACGGCGCCGTCACCGCGGTCGTCCAGGCCGCACAGCTCTCCAGCTACGCGGGCAGCGAGCAGAAGGTCGAGGTCTTCGTCAACCTCGCCCGGCGGCTGCAGTCCCTAGTGCATCGGGAGATCTCGATCCTCGACGAGCTGGAGAACGAGATCGAGGACCCTGACCTGCTCAAGGGCCTCTTCCACGTCGACCACCTCGCCACCCGCATCCGCCGCCACGCCGAGAACCTCGCCGTCCTCGGCGGCGCCGTCTCCCGCCGCCAGTGGAGCAACCCGGTCTCCATGACCGAGGTGCTGCGGTCCGCGATCGCCGAGGTCGAGCAGTACTCGCGCGTCAAGCTGGTGCCCCCGATCGACGGCACCCTGCGCGGGCACGCCGTCGCCGACGTCATCCACCTGCTGGCCGAACTCGTCGAGAACGCCACGGTGTTCTCCGCCCCGCACACCCAGGTGCTGCTGCGGGCCAACCTCGTGACGTCCGGGCTCGCCGTCGAGGTCGAGGACCGGGGCCTGGGCATGCCCGTCGGCGAGCAGAACAAGATGAACGCGCTGCTGGCCGACCCCGACCAGGTCAACGTCGCCAGCCTGCTGCAGGACGGCCGCATCGGTCTCTTCGTGGTCTCCCAGCTCGCCAGGCGGCACGGCATCCACGTCCGGCTCCAGACGAACATCTACGGCGGAGTCCAGGCCGTACTCGTGGTCCCGCAGGCACTGTTGGGCACTGAATCCGCAGAGCCGGGGGTTATGGGGGACGTACCGTCCGCGCAGCCGCTCGAAGCCGGTGGCACGCGGCGTCCGCCGTCGAGAGAACAGGTCGACCGGAGAACGCCGGGTTCCGAGGTCCCGCCGACGGCCGGTGCGGGGCCTGAGCGCGGGGCCGTGCGCGCCGTGCCGCGGCAGACGCCGCATGGTCAGAGGCCACCTGACCGGATGCAACAAGGTCGGACGCCGATTGACCGGACGCCACAAGGTCGGACACCACAGGACCCGCTGCCGCCCGATCAAGGACCACGTGACCGGGCGCCGGCCGGGAGCGGTGGCGCCCCGGCGCCGCTTCCCGTGCGTGGCGCGCACCTGGGGCGGCCCAACCCGGCGGAGGCCGTCCCCGGCATCCGCCCCGGTGACCGGCCCACGGTGACGGGCAACGCGACCGCGCCGCCCACCCCGCGCAACAGTGCTGTCCGCGGCACCATGGGCAAGCCCCAACTGCCCCGGCGGCGCGCCCAGGAGCACATCGCCCCGCAACTGCGCGAAGGGCCCACTCCCCGCCAGGACTCGGATGAGGTCGCCGGCCACGACCCGGGCCTGATGGCCGCCTTCCAACGAGGCATCGGGCTCGCCGAGGCGCAGTACCTGGAATCCGCCCGCGTGGAGAGCACGCTCATGGATGCGCGGCCGATGGATGTGGCACCCATGGGGGGAGCCGCCATGGACGCGTCGCCCATGGGGAGCGCCCACATGGGGGACGCCCACGTGGGGCGCTCGCACATGGGCGAATCGCCCATGGACGGGCTGCCCATGGATGACCTGCCCATGGATGTGTCGCGCATCGACGGATCGCATGTGGATGTGTCGCAGGCGGACGGGCTGCATGTGGACGGGCTGCACGCAGACGGGCCGCACGTGGGCGGCCCCTCCGCGGCCGAGTCGCCGGTGGAGGCATCACCCATGGGCGCGGCGCACATAGCCGACGCGCACACGGCGCACGCGCCCACTCCACACGCGCCCGGCCCACACGCGCCAGCCCCGCACGAAGCGCTGGGGAGGCGCGAATCCACCCCTGCGCCCGGACACGACCTCACTGCCCGGCAGGACGGGAGCACACCGGCCGGATGATCACCCCCCACCCCACGCGTACCCCCACCCCTTCCGCTCCCGCAGACATTCGTACCTCAAGGAGTCGATCCACCATGGCGAGCGATGTGCCGACGGGCCATGTATCCGATCTCGACTGGCTGATGAGCGGCCTCGTACAGCGCGTGCCGCACACCACGAGCGCCGTACTCCTCTCCTGCGACGGACTCGTGAAGTCGGTCCACGGCCTCGACACGGACAGCGCCGACCACATGGCGGCGCTGGCCTCCGGCCTCTACTCCCTCGGCCGCAGCGCGGGCATCCGCTTCGGGGACGGCGGCGACGTGCGCCAGGTCGTCGTCGAACTCGACTCGATGCTGCTGTTCGTCTCCACCGCCGGCTCCGGCACCTGTCTCGCCGTGCTCGCGGGCCGCGAGGCCGACGCGGCGGTGCTCGGCTACGAGATGGCGATGCTGGTCAAGAGCGTCCGGCCGTATCTGATGACCGCGCCCCGGCAGCACGCCGTCGAACCCTCGGCGATGAGGCCTTGAGCGTGGCCGCGGCCGGCGACGGGCCCTGGCTCGACGATGCGGCGGGGCGCCTGGTGCGCCCGTACACCGTCAGCAACGGCCGGACCCGGCCGACGACCGCGCTCGATCTCCTGTCGCAGGTCATGGCGACCGGAGCCACCCCCCTCGGCTACCTCGGCCCCGAGCACACCCAGGCGCTCGACCTGTGCCGCGCGCCCGTCTCGGTCGCCGAGATAGCCGCACACCTGAAACTGCCCGCGGTGGTCACCAAGGTGCTGCTGTCCGACCTCGTCGACTGCGGGGCGCTGACCACGAAGCCCCCCACATTCGATCACAACCCCACTGACCGGTCTCTTCTGGAGGCAGTGCTCGATGGACTACGACGACAGCTCTGACCCCTTCCCCACCGCCTTGAAGATCCTGGTGGCGGGAGGGTTCGGGGTCGGCAAGACGACCTTCGTCGGCGCGGTGAGCGAGATCGCGCCGCTCAGTACGGAGGAGCTGCTCACCACGGTCAGCGCAGCGACCGACAATCTCGACGGCATCGAGAACAAGGTCGAGACGACCGTGGCGATGGACTTCGGCCGCATCACCCTCGATCCGCAACATGTGTTGTACCTGTTCGGCACACCCGGGCAGGAGCGGTTCTGGTTCATGTGGGACGAGCTGTCCGAGGGGGCGCTCGGTGCGGTGATCCTCGCCGACACACGGCGCCTCGAGGACTGCTTCGCCGCCGTCGACTTCTTCGAGCAGCGCGGCCTCGGATTCATCGTGGCGATCAACGAGTTCGACGGCTCGTACCGCTACGACCCCGACGAGGTGCGCACCGCCATCGACCTCGATCCCGGCATCCCCATCGTGCGCTGCGACGCCCGGATCTCCAGCTCGGGCGTACAGACCCTGCTCACCCTGGTCCGCCATCTCATCGCCCACGCGCCGACGCACGCCCCGAGCCACGGCGCCCACACATGACCCGTTTCCCGAGCCACGGAGCCGCCGCATGAGCTACGACCCGCCGCGTCCCCCCGGTCGACTGCTGCTGACCCCGGAGGACAAGGACGCCCCCGCCCGGGTACGGCGGCTGCGCGGACTGGGGCTGGGGGAGCGGGCGGAGCCGGCCTTCGACGCCTTCGCGGACCGGCTGGCGGAGGTCGCGGCGGTGCCGTACTCGATGGTCAACTTCATCGACGAGGAACGACAGTTCTTCGCGGGCCTGCACACCCCGTACGGGACCGGCGAGGGACTCAGGCCGGTGACGCCCTCGGCGGACGGAGTGGAGTATGGGGTCGGGCGCCATATGGCCCGCGAATATGGGTTCTGCCCCCATGTGGTCGTCCGACGCAGGGCGTTGGCCCTTGAGGACGTCCGCGACTACCCGCGGTTTGCGGGCAATCCGGTCGTCGACGAGTTCGGCATCCGTTCCTATCTGGGCGCACCACTCATCGACGGCACGGGAACGGTGCTCGGCACGGTGTGCGTCGTCGACGTGGAGCCGCGGCCGTGGGGGAGGGCCGGCCTGGAGACCATCAAGTCGTCGGCGGCGGAGCTGGTGGCCAGGCTGGAGCGACGGGAGGCCGACGGACTCCCGCTGCTGTGAGACGACCCCGGTCGCCAGCCGACCGGTCTAGGGGGTGTTTTGAAAGTCCCGCACAGCACCCACGGCGCCCGGCACGCACCCTCGCCGCACCGGCCGAAGCCCCAAGTACGTCCAGTACGAGGGCCTTCGCCCGGCACGCCGAGGGCACGCACCGAACACCGCGGGCACCGCACAGGACTTTCAAAACACCCCCTAGTACCGCCGTACTCTTGCTTCGTGGGACGAACCAGTGACGCCAGGCAGAAGATCCTCGGTGCCGCACGCTCGCTCATCGAGGCGCGCGGCTACACGGCCCTGGGTGTCGCCGAGATCTGCAAGGCGGCCGGGGTGCCGAAGGGCAGCTTCTACTACTTCTTCGAGTCGAAGGAGGCCCTCGCGCTCACCGTCGTCGACGAGCACTGGGCGGCCCAGCAGCGCGACTGGGCACGAATCCTGGGCGGCGCCGCGCAGCCGCTGCGGCGGCTCTTCGAGGAGACGGAGGCCGGCCAGCGCGCCGGCCAGGAGGGGTGCGGCACCGTGTCGGGCTGTCTGTTCGGGAACCTCACCCTGGAGCTGAGCAACCAGACCGAGGCGGTCCGCGGGCGACTGCAGGAGATCTTCGACGCGCAGGTCGACATGGTCGAGGCGGTCGTCGCGGAGGCCCAGGGCCGCGGCGACGTGAGCGTGACCGACACCCGGGAAGCGGCGCGGGCGGTGGTGGCCCAGCTCGAGGGTCAGGTGATGTTCGCCAAGCTGTACAACAACACCAGCAGACTGAGCCCGCTGTGGCAGAACTGCCGGGCCCTGCTCGGCGCCACCGGCTCCTAGAAACCGCGCCACACGTTGTCGAACGCGGCGTCCTCGATCACCTTCCGTTGGCGCACCGCCTCCAGCTCCTGCACCGCGTCCCCCACGGCGGCCAGCACGGTCGCGGCCGTGCCGCCCGCGAGGTCCTCGGCGCCGTCGGCCGGCTGGTCGTGGAACCCGGCGGCGGCCGCCAGTGCGGTGAGAACGGGCTCGCCCGCCGTCCATCGCTCTTCGGCCTCGCGCCGGGCCGCCGAGTCGACCAGCTCCGTCCGCCCGGTCCGCAGCGGAATCCGGCGTCCTCGCGCCCGGGTCGTCAGTCCGATCCGCTCCAGATCGTCGACATAGGCCGCGGACAGCCCGCGGCCCCGGCGCCACAGCCAGTCCTCGATCGACTCGTACGGCTCCTGCCGTACGAGTGCCGCCGCGGCCTCGTCCAACAGGCGGTCGCCCGTGGGCGAGGGGGCGCTGGGCAGGATGCGGTCGTCGTCCAGGACGAGGGCCCGGGCCTCGATCAGGTCGAACACCTCGGCCCCCGCCAGCGCGAGTGACAGGTTGCCCTGTTCCACCGGCTTGGCGGATGCCGTGTCCAGGGCGACGATCGCGAGGTCCCGTGCGGTGGTCATGAGCGGCTCCACGTCAGTTGGCCGAGTGCGGGGCGAGCGCGTCGGGGCCGGCCGTTGCGGGCCGGGCGTCCTGCGTCGATTCTCGCTGCCGCGGTGTGGCCGTGTGTCGTACTACGACCAGGTGGTGCGGGAATCCGATCCGCAGCACGGCGGCGGCCGCGGCCGCGGCGAGGACCACGAGGGCGGCCGCCGGCAGGGCTTGACGGTAGCCGTGGTGCAGCAGCGGGGCGACGGCCACCGGGCCCAGGATCTGGCCGACCGAGTATCCGGCGGTCAGCAGGGTGACCGAGCGGGGGAAACGCAGGTGTGCGCCGGTGGCCAGAGTGATCATGCTGACACCCAGGAACGTGCCGCCGAACAGCACCGCCGAGATGAGCGCGGCAGCCGGTCCCCCGATCAGGGCGGGCAGTGCGATGCCGGCCGCCTGGACCACCAGCGCGGCGAGCAGAAGTCCGGGGCGGGACCAGCGGCGTCCCAGCCGCGCCCACAGCGCCGGGGACGGCACGGCGGCCAGCCCCACCAGCACCCACGCGCCGACGCCGACCCAGCCGGGGGACTGCTGGCCGATCGCGGCGACCAGGAAGGTTCCGGCGACGATGTAGCCGATGCCCTCCAGGAAGTAGCTCGCGAACAGCGCACCGAACCAGCGGTGGGTGCGGGGCGCCGTGCTCTCGGACTTCTCGCCGCTCACGGAGGCAGCCGCCTCAGGGCGCAGGTTCCACGAGCCGGCGGTGAGCAGGACGGTCAGCGCGGCCGAGGCCCACCAGGCTCCCCGCCAGTCCGCGACGGAACGCAGGCCCAGGAGCAGGAGACCGGACAGGGCGATGCCGGCGCCCACGCCGCCGATGGCCCAGCCGGGCAGCTGCGGCGGGTGTCCGCGCAGGTGGTGCAGGAGGGAGCCGGCCGCGACGACGAAGACCAGGGCGCTCGCCGCCCCGGCCACCAGCCGCAGCACGCCCCACATGGCGGCGCTGTGCGTGAGGGGCATCGCGGCGAGCGTCGCGGTCAGCATGAGCAGCGAGCCGCGCAGGACGGTGCGGGAACGGACCAGCGCGGGGGCCAGGATGCCCGCGAGTGCTCCGACGAGGTAGCCGACGTAGTTGGCCGTCGCCAGATTCGCGCCCGAGCCGGCGGACAGCCCGGCCTGGGTGTGCATGAGCGGCAGGATCGGGGTGTAGACGAAGCGGCCGACCCCCATGCCCGCGGCGAGTGCCGCGGCGGCCTGGGCGACATGGATCCAGGGGGATGTGGTCGGCAGGGCTGTGGTCCGGAGGGTTGCGCTCCGTAGGTTTGCGGTCCGTAGGTTTGCGGTCCGAGGGGAAGGGTCGCTCATCGCGCGTCGTCGCCCCGACCCGGATCGTTGGGGTGGGACTCCAGCGGGGTGACGGTGAGCGTCATCCACGGGCGCAGCGGCAGTGTGCCGAGCACCTTCTCGTGGAGCTCCTCCTCATCGGCGGCCCGCCACACGCCGATGCTGCGCAACTCGCCCACGGGGCGCCACAGTCGGCCCAGATTTCCGGTGGCGGCCAGCTCCCCGGCGCGCACGGCCTCGGCGGCCCGCCGCCGGTCGACCTCGTCCTGGCTGGTGCCCTCGGGGACGGTGGTGGTGATCTCGACCAGGAACTCTCGCATGATCTCTCTCCGATACTCGGCGGTATTCACTCGGTGCGGTTCACTCGCTGGGGTTCACTTGGTGCCGTTCACGCGGCACCGTTCGCTCAGTGCCGTTGGAAGTCCCGCTGCGGCCTCATCGTGCGCCTGCCACCAGCACCGATGCCACGACCGGCTTCCTCGCTGCTGAGAGGCACAGCCTCCCAGCGCGCGTAGCATGGCGCGCGTGGAACTGCGCCAGCTGCGGTACTTCGTCGCGGTCGCCGAAGAACTGAACTTCGGCCGGGCCGCCGAGCGGCTTCTGATCGCGGGCCCCTCGCTCTCCCAGCAGATCAACTCCACGGCAAGCCGGGATCGTCGGCCGGGCAAGCGGGGCAAGAAGTGGTCTGCGTCGCACCTCGGACCGCGGTGCGGCCGGCGAGTTCCTCGCGGTGCCGTACTTCACGCAGGAGCAGGCGTGAAGGAAAGCTGCGGCGCCGCTTAAGAAATCCTCGATGGACCAGGGGCATCGCCGTACGGCAGATTGCTACGCGAATCCACCCCTCTCCCCGGTACGGGCGCCTTCGGCGTGCGCGGACCCGGGGTCTCACCCACAGGAGCCGTAGCGTTGAAGGCGCTGGTCAAGGAGAAGGCGGAGCCCGGACTTCGGCTCATGGAGGTCCCGGAGCCCGCGATCGGCCCCGGCGACGTACTGATCAAGGTTCTCAGGACCGGGATCTGCGGCACCGATCTGCACATCCGCAACTGGGACGGGTGGGCGCAGCAGGCCATCAGCACGCCGCTAGTGCTCGGGCACGAGTTCGTCGGCGAGGTGGTCGAGACCGGCCGTGACGTCGCGGACATCGCCGTCGGCGACAGGGTGAGCGGGGAGGGCCACCTGGTGTGCGGCAAGTGCCGCAACTGCCTGGCCGGGCGGCGCCACCTGTGCCGCGCCACCGTCGGTCTGGGCGTGGGCCGCGACGGCGCTTTCGCCGAGTACGTGGCCCTGCCCGCGTCGAACGTGTGGGTGCACCGCGTCCCCGTCGACCTCGACGTCGCCGCGATCTTCGACCCGTTCGGCAACGCCGTGCACACGGCCCTGTCCTTCCCGCTGGTCGGCGAGGACGTACTGATCACCGGAGCGGGCCCGATCGGCCTGATGGCCGCAGCCGTGGCCCGGCACGCGGGCGCCCGCAACGTCGTCATCACCGACGTCAGCGAGGAGCGCCTCGAACTCGCCCGCAAGATCGGTGCGAGCCTCGCCCTCAACGTCACGGGCGCGACCATCGCCGACGGCCAGCGTGAGCTGGGGCTGCGCGAGGGCTTCGACATCGGCCTGGAGATGTCCGGCCGACCGGAGGCGATGCGCGACATGATCGCCAACATGACGCACGGCGGCCGGATCGCGATGCTCGGCCTGCCGTCCCAGGAGTTCCCGGTCGACTGGTCCCGGATCGTCACCTCCATGATCACGATCAAGGGCATCTACGGCCGCGAGATGTTCGAGACCTGGTACGCCATGTCGGTCCTCCTGGAGGGCGGCCTCGACCTCGCCCCCGTGATCACCGGTCGGTACGGCTACCGCGACTTCGAGGCGGCGTTCGCCGACGCGGCGAGCGGCCGCGGCGGCAAGGTCATCCTCGACTGGACTGTCTGAGACCTCTGACCGAGACCGGTTTCCGCTTACCGGGACCTCTTGGACCTCTTAAAGGAACTGATGATGTTCGACTCCGTACGCGACGACCTCCAGACCACCCTCGACGAGATCCGCGCCGCCGGCCTCCACAAGCCCGAGCGCGTCATCGGCACCCCGCAGTCCGCCACCGTGAGCGTCACCGCGGGCGGCCGCCCGGGTGAGGTCCTCAACTTCTGCGCGAACAACTACCTCGGTCTCGCCGACCACCCCGAGGTAGTCGCGGCCGCCCACGAGGCGCTCGACCGCTGGGGCTACGGCATGGCCTCCGTGCGCTTCATCTGCGGTACGCAGGAGGTGCACAAGGAGCTGGAGGCGCGGCTGTCGGCGTTCCTCGGCCAGGAGGACACGATCCTCTACTCCTCCTGCTTCGACGCGAACGGCGGCGTCTTCGAGACCCTTCTCGGAGCCGAGGACGCGGTCATCTCCGACGCCCTCAACCACGCCTCGATCATCGACGGCATCCGGCTGTCCAAGGCTCGCCGCTTCCGGTACGCCAACCGCGACATGGCCGACCTGGAGACGCAGCTCAAGGAGGCGTCCGGCGCCCGCCGCCGCCTGATCGTCACCGACGGCGTCTTCTCCATGGACGGCTACGTGGCGCCGCTGCGCGAGATCTGCGACCTCGCCGACCGCTACGACGCCATGGTCATGGTCGACGACTCGCACGCCGTCGGCTTCGTCGGCCTCGGCGGCCGCGGCACCCCCGAACTGCACGGCGTCATGGACCGCGTCGACATCATCACCGGCACCCTCGGCAAGGCCCTCGGTGGCGCCTCCGGCGGCTACGTCGCCGCCCGTGCGGAGATCGTCGCGCTGCTGCGCCAGCGCTCGCGGCCGTACCTCTTCTCGAACACGCTCGCCCCGGTGATCGCGGCCGCCTCCCTCAAGGTGCTCGACCTCCTGGAGTCGGCGGGCGACCTGCGCGAGCGGCTCGCCGAGAACACCGCGCTGTTCCGCTCCCGGATGACCGACGAGGGCTTCGACATCCTCCCCGGCGACCACGCCATCGCCCCCGTCATGATCGGCGACGCGACCGTCGCCGGCCGGATGGCCGAGCTGCTCCTGGAGCGCGGCGTGTACGTGATCGGCTTCTCGTATCCGGTGGTCCCGCAGGGCAAGGCGCGCATCCGTGTGCAGCTGTCGGCCGCGCACTCGACGGCGGACGTGAACCGGGCGGTCGACGCGTTCGTGGCCGCCCGGGCCGCGCTGAGGGCCTGACCTGAGAGAATCGGTCGCATGATCGAAGCGCGGCGGCTCCACATCCTTCGTGCGGTGGCGGACCACCGTACGGTGACGGCCGCGGCCGCCGCGCTGTACCTCACGCCCTCGGCGGTCTCGCAGCAGCTGACCGCCCTGGAGCAGGAGACCGGGCACCGGCTCGTCGAGCGCGGCGCCAAGGGTGTCCGGCTCACTCCGGCCGGCGAGATCCTGCTCAGTCACGCCAACGCGGTGCTCGCGCAGTTGGAGCGTGCCGAGGCGGAGCTCGCCGCGTACAGCTCGGGTGCGGCGGGCACCGTCACCGTCGCTTCCTTCGCCACCGGCATCGGGCTGGTGGTGGCGCCGGCGCTGGCCCGCCTCGCCGTCACCGCGCCCGGCATCCGGGTCCGCGTGCAGGACGCGGAGGGCGACGCCAGCCTGCCCATGGTGCTGGACCGGCAGGTCGACATCGCGGTCGCCGTCGAGTACCGGGGCGCCCCGGACGCGGACGACCCGCGCCTGAGCCACGTACCGCTGTACGCCGAGCCGTTCGACGCGGTCGTCCCGGTCACCCACCGGCTCGCCGACGCCGCCGAGGTGCCCCTCGCCGAGCTGGCCAAGGACCCCTGGATCGGCCCGTACCCCGGCAACCCCTGCCACGACGTGGTCGTCCTGGCCTGCGAGAACGCCGGATTCCAACCCCGCCTCGTACACTCCTCGGACGACTTCCGGGCAGTCGTCGCCCTGGCCTCGGCGGATGCCGGGGTGGCCCTGGTGCCGCGCTCGGCCCTGCGCGGCATGGACCTCACGGGCGTGGTCGTGCGCCCGGTCGACGGCGTCGCGCCCACCCGCCGGGTGTTCGCGGCCGTACGCCGCGGAGCGGAGGACCATCCGCTGATCAGGCCGGTGCTGGACGCACTGACGAAGGCGCTGACGGAGCCCGCGGTCGTGGAATGAGGGCTGGAGTCTGACTCGTATCTGGGATAACGTCCCGGATATGGGAAGTGATGAGAGTGGAGCTCTCGATGCCCGGCTCGGCGCCCGGCTGGCCGAATTGCGGGCCGAACACGGCTGGTCGCTCGGGGAGTTGGCGGAGCGCAGCGGAATCAGCCGCTCGACCCTGTCCCGGGCCGAGCACGCGGAGATCAGCCCCACGGCCGCGCTCCTGAACCGCCTGTGCGGGGTGTACGGGCGGACCATGTCACAGCTCCTCAGCGAGGTCGAGGCTGAGCCCGCCCTGCTGGTCCGCGCGGCCGATCAGCGGATCTGGGAGGACCGTGCCTCCGGTTTCGTACGGCGGTCGGTGTCCCCGCCGCACCCGGGTCTGCGCGGCGAACTCGTCGAGGGGCGGCTCGCGGCCGGCGCCGACATCGCGTACGACCGCCCGCCCGTACCCGGCCTCGAACAGCACATCTGGGTCCTCGACGGCGCCCTCGGCGTGACGGCGCAGGACGTCGAGCACCGCCTCGGGGCCGGGGACTGCCTTCGGCTGCGGGTCTGGGGCCCGACACGGTTCTCGTGCCCCGGTCCGCGCGAGGTGCGGTACGCGCTGGCGGTGGTGCTGCCGTGACCGCCGTCTCCCGGCTGACACCCGGTCAACTCCTCTCCTCCGTGGAGGAGTTGGCCGACCTGCTGACCGACACCGTGGACGGCGGAGCCTCGATCGGATTCCTCGCGCCGCTCGACCGTACGTTGGCCGTCGCCTGGTGGACGGAGCGCGCGGCTGCGATGTCCGGCGGCCTGCTGGCCGTGTGGGTCGCGCGGGACGCGGCGGACCGGGTGATCGGCACCGTCGCTCTCGCCTTCCCGGACAAGCCCAACAGCCGCCACCGCGCCGAGCTCGTGAAACTGATGGTGCACCGCGACGGCCGGGGACAAGGCCTCGGCCGCACCCTGCTGACCACCGCCGAACAAGCGGCGGCCGCGGCCGGCGTGACCCTGCTGCACCTGGACACGGAGACCGACAGCCCCGCCGAATCCCTCTACCGCTCCGCCGGTTGGACCCTGATCGGGGCGATCCCCGACTACGCGGCCACACCCAGCGGCGTACTGCATCCGACGACGATCTTCTTCAAGCGGGTGGGACCGGCCGCCAGTGCCGGTGCGTTCACCGCGGCTGCCCGCGGCGGGTGATTGTCAGTGGCATTGGCTACGGTGCGTGTCATGCCGGATGCCGAAGACGTACGCCGTATCGCCCTCTCCCTGCCGGACACGCTGGAGAAGGTCGCCTGGAACATGCCCACGTTCCGGGTCGCGGGGAAGATGTTCGCCACGCTGCCCGAGGATGAGACGTCCATCGCCGTGCGCTGCCCGAAGGAGGAGCGCGACGAACTGGCCGTGGCCGAGCCGCGCAAGTTCTGGATCGCCGACCACGAGGCGGGCTTCGCATGGGTCCGGGTCCGCCTCGCGGCCCTGGAGGACGAGGGCGAACTCCACGACATCCTCGCCGACTCCTGGCGCCAGGCGGCCTCACCCCGGCTGCTGGAGTCCTACCCGGACCTGGGACTTCCGGCCGTCGACTGAACACCGTCTCCGGCGTCCGCCGCGGACCCCAGGAACAAGCACCCGGCATCCGAGTGATCAACCCCCGACCCGCGTCCCCAGGAAGCCACCGATCCGCTCCCGCAGCGAAGCGGCGTCGAGGCCGTGCGCTGCCGTGTGCTCGTCGATGCGTCCGTACCGGCGCAGTTCGCGGCGGTCCACGCCGAGGCCGAGGACCCGGTGGGGGACATCGGCGAGCGCGTCGTTGGCGGCGACGGTGGATGTGCCGGCCAGGTACGGCTCGACGAGTACGACGTCTGCGGCGGCCGCCTCCGTTGCCCGGCGCAGCGCTGCCGCGTCGAAGGGGCGGACGGTCGTCGCGTAGAGGACGGTGACGTCGAGCCCCTCCGTGGCCTCCAGCACGGAGTCGAGCATCGGCCCCACCGCGACGACCACACCGGCGCGCCCCTCGCGCACGGTGCGGAACCGGGCGCCGTCGACGGCGAGCCCGTGTGCGTTGGACTGCACGGACAGCCGCACGTACACCTTGTCGTCCCCGGCGGCGACCGCGTGCCGCAGCAGGAACTCGGCCTCGTCCGGATGGCCCGGGACATGCACGGTCCAGCCGTCCAGGGTGTCGAGCAGGGCCACGTCGCCGGGCGCCATGTGCGTGTAGCCCCCTGCGGGCCAGTCGAAGGAGGCGGAGGCGCTGACGAGCACCGCGCCCGCGTCCTGGTGCCCGAGGTCCAGCTTGACCTGCTCGAAGGGCCGCTCCACGAGGAAGCTCGCGAACGTGTGCAGCACGGGCCGCAGTCCGGTCAGCGCCAGACCCGCGCCCGCTCCGATCAGGAGCTGTTCACGGATACCCACGTTGATCACCCGCTCCGGATGCTTGCGCAGCGCCTCGGTGAAGCCGTCCTTGCCGATCTCGGCCAGGACGACCGCGACCCGCGGATCCTCGTCCAGGAGTCGGCTGACGACAGGGGCGAAACGGTCGCGCATGGTGTCCATGGGATGGCGTGTCCTTCCGAAAGGGCGTACGGGCGTGGGGGATGGTGAGCGCCGGGCGAAGAGCCGACCCGGCTGAGCGGCTGAGCGGCGGACCTCAGGCGTACTTCGGCTCGACCCGGGCGACGACCACGCGGGGGCGGCCGGGGTGGGCCGCGACGAAGGCGGCGTGCAGCGCTTCGTGGTCGTGACCGTCGACGGTCTGCGCGGACCAGCCCGCGGCCTCGAAGCGGGCGGCGATCCCACCGGGACGGGCATGGCTCGCGGAGGAGTTGTCGATCACGACCGTGTGCAGCCGGTCGAGTCCGGCCGGTCCGGCGTAGGCGATCGCCTCGTGGTTGCTGCCCTCGTCCAGTTCCGCGTCGCCGATCAGCACCCACACCTGCGGCGCGTCGAGCCTCTGCGCGCGCAGCCCCAGCGCCGTCCCGACGGCGAGCGGCAGCCCGTGCCCGAGGGATCCGCTGCCGATCTCGGCGCCGGGCACCAGGACACGGTCCGGGTGGTGGCCCAGCGGCGAGTCGTACGAGCCGAAGCCCGGCAGCCACTCGACCGGCAGGAATCCCTTCGCGGCGAGCACGGCGTAGTACGCCATAGGCCCGTGCCCCTTGGACAGCAGGAACCGGTCCCGCTCCGGATCGCCCATCCGCTCCGGCCCGACCCGCAGCACCCGGTCGTAGAGCACCCACAGCGCGTCCAAGGTGGACGTCGCCGCCGGCCCGTGCTTCTCGGCGCCGGTCATCAACTCCATCAGCCGGGGCAGGTCCGCGTAGTCGTGGCGCTCGTATCCGCGCTCTGCTGTGATCGTCATGCCAAGAATCGTGCAACCTCGACCAAACTTGAGGTCAAGCCTCGTCCCTCGGTCTCCGTCGCCCGCTCGAACCCCGATGGACTCCGAATAAAGGAGTGCGCGACCACCAGCCCGAGTGCGGTATTGTTTCCGTGCACGTGCGGCCCGGGGAAACCCCAGGTCAGACGGGTATCGGGACGTGGCGCAGCTTGGTAGCGCACTTGACTGGGGGTCAAGGGGTCGCAGGTTCAAATCCTGTCGTCCCGACCAGCTTTGATGCAGGTCGGAAGCCGTTCTCTCGTTTACGGGAGGGCGGCTTTTCGTGTTCCTGGGGGCTGGTGGTCGCGCTGTGGTCGCGGGCCGCACTTGGGGATGGTCCGCGGTGGCGTCGAAAGACGGGCGGGGCGGGGCGGGGGAGCGGCGCCGGTGGGGGGACTCGCGGAGTCGCTGGATGCGGTCGCGCGGTGAGCGCCGCTGCTTATGCCGGGCCCGCCGATCGGATCTCCAATGTCCGCCAGTCCATGTGGCCGTGGCCGCTGCGGTGCAGCAGGCCGCGTCAGCCGTCAGGTCGTCGCTCGCTGGAGAAGATCGTCTGCCTGACCTCTCCCGGCGGGCGCGGACTCGCGAATACCGGCACGCGAATACCGGCACGCGCCAAGATGGCCCGGCTGGGGTCCGGGCCGCCTTGGATCGATGGGGTCAGGCGGGCTGCGGGGCGGGCCTTGCCGGAGCGGCCGCGACCTCGCGGGTCTCGTGCATCATCAGCAGGCCGTTGACGACCATCAGCGTCGCGGTCAGGCCGTGGACCCCGAGGGCGGTGGCCACGGAGCCGTGGTGGGCCAGGACGGTGGTCATGTCGCCGTACGCGGCGAGGGCCTCCACCAGCAGCACCCAGCCCAGCGCCCGGCGGTGGCCCGTCACCAGCAGGATGCCCAGGACCAGGGCCAGGACGACGTCGCGGATTCCCTTGATGATCAGGAAGCCGCCGCCGTCGCCGGAGGGCCAGCTCGGCAGGCCGAAGCCCGGCGCCGTTGTCTCCGGGCTCAGGATGAACTCCGTCCCGAACCAGAGGATGAAGAGGATGAAGGCGGCGGTCAGGACGGTGTTGATCTTCTTCAGCGGCATTGTTCTTCTCCTTGCGAGTCTTCGTGAGATTGCGGGAGCCAAGTGAGTTGCACGGGGCCTGGTCAGGCGGCGCGGATGTGGCGGGCGTAGCGAGGGCGGCCGAGGGTGTGCCAGATGCCGCTCGCGTACTGGCGTGGGGAGGTAGACAGGAGCGTGGCGCGCTCGTCGGCTCCGGCGGTGGCCGCCCCACGCCGGGGCCCGCGGCGTCCAGCCGGGGCGGCGTGGCCTCAACGCGATCGTGCTGGGCCTGCACGCGCAGGACGATGTCCGCCTCCGGATCGACCCGCGACAGGAGCGGCGGCCACAGCGGTTCGGGTCGCCCGCGCCCGCGCCCTCACCCCCGGTTACAGCTGCCCCGTCATACGTCGATCTGCTCGAAGATGTGCGGGTACGACACGATGTCGTCGGGGAACTCGGCCGCCATGTGCTGGAACTCCGGGCTGTCCAACGCAGTGGCGAGCGCCTCTGTCGACTCCCAGACCGCGATGTTCATCAGCAGCTGGCTGTCCGCCGTTCCCTTGTGCATCTGCAGGGAGATGAATCCCGGCTGAGCTTTCATGAACTCGGCCTGCCTGCGAAAGAGGGCCAGGAACGATTCAGTCCTGTCCTTCGGGACGAAGAAGGTGTTGGCCAGGACGATGGGCCCGGTCTCCTCCTTGAACTGCGCGAACATCGGCGTGTGCGGGTCGAGACTCTGCAGCTTGGCCATTCGTCGGTACTTCCTCTCACGATCGGTCAGTGGGTGTCACTGGGGGCCGCGTCCTGCGGTTACGAGCGAAGTTCGAGGGTGCTGAGGACCGGGCGGGCGAGCCCGCGGGGTCAGACGAGGGCGGCGACCAGCAGCGCGAAGGCGGCGATGATGACGGCGACGCGGACGTAGTGGAAGCGGAGCCAGCGGTTCATCTGCTCCTTCCAGTCGGCGGGCCGGTTGTCAGGGGTCCACGTCTTGTTCCGGTTGTTGATCGGGACGAGCAGCAGGATCGACATGACCACGCTGAGGATCAGCAGCGCGCCGGCGGTGACCACGAGGCCGGTGCCGTGGTGGTGCCGTCCGGCGACGGCCCATATGCCGACGAGGACGAGCGAGCCGATGTACCAGACCGGCATCACGGCGCCGAGCATCCGGCCGCCGTGAGCGTGGCCGAGTTGGCCGCTGTCCTCCGGGAGGGCGTTGAGGATCGGGTTCATGACGAAGGCGACGGCGAACTCCACCCCCACCATCACGCCGACGACCACGGTGGTGACGACCTCGAGTGCGTTGAGCATGATGACCCTCTCGGCATCTAGTGTTGCTAGCTGATGAAGCAACGCTAGTACTGCTGCCGCTCTCTTGTCTAGCGGTGCTAGGATCGAATCATGTCGGTACAGGAACGCAAGGAACGCGAACGGGCGGAGCGCGAGCGCCTCATCGTGGCGACAGCCCGCGAACTCGCCGAGCAGCAGGGCTGGGACGCGGTCACCACCCGCCGGCTCGCCGAGCGCATCGAATACAGCCAGCCCGTCCTCTACAGCCACTTCCGCGGCAAACGCGAGATCATCGGCGCCGTCGCCCTCCAGGGCGCCACCGAGATGGCCGAGGCGGTGCGGGCCGCGACAGCCGCCGCGGACGGCCCGCGCGCCCGGGTGTACGCCCTCGCCCGCGCCTACCTCGACTTCGCCGAACGCAACCCGGCGGTCTACGACGCCATCTTCCAGCTCGACGGCGGCCTCGCGTACGCGCAGGAGGAAACCCCGGAACCTCTCAAGGACGCTTTCGCCGCGCTGCTGGAGTGCCTCGGCGAGGTCGCCGGGGACGGCATCGCCCCGGGGCTGTTCACCGAGGTCTTCTGGGCGTCCCTGCACGGGGTGGCGACCCTGACCCGGTCGGGCCGGCTACCGCCGGAGGACACCGAGCCGAGGCTGGAACTGCTGGTGGACCGGCTCCCCGTGGTCTGACACGCCATCCCGGCAGGCACACAGCCGGGGCCTTCGGGCCCCGCCGCTTGCCTGTGGCCCACACGGCGCAGCCGCAGATCGCCGGCCCTCTGTACCCCAGACGGGCACTCGCCCCGGAAGCTGCGATGCTCATTGGTCATGACCCGATACGCGCCCTGACGCCGCTCTTATGGGTAGGGCGCGGGTCGGTCACGTCGTGCGCTGCTGCGAGCACCCGCCTGAGAGAGCTGTACGCGCCAGACTGCGGATCACAACGACGTTGCGTGAGATCTCGGCACACACGAGACAAGAGTGATGACCTAAGGTCACTCCTCCCGGGTGGCTTGGAGTCAGAAATTAGGGCCGGCTCTGCGAGGGCAAGCAGTCGCCTGACGTGAAGATCTGGGGTGTTGCGCTGTTTCCCTGGTACGCGGCGATGACCCAATGGGTGTAGTTCCAGCGTTTGTTGGCGTTGTACTCGGCAAGCAGCTTGGGGCAGGCGGTATGGGTGACGACGTCCTGGAAGTGGGTTTGCTGCGCGCGGCCTGCCAGAGCGCCGGAGCCGTCCCAGGCCCACACATACATCGTCTTTTCGACCGGGTCGAAACCGAGGCTGATGGCGTCGTCCCGATCGAAGGGCTCCAGGCCGTGCCCCTCGGCGATGCGGGCGTTCCACGCGGCTGTGACAGCTTTCACCGTGTTCCCCGCGACGCGGATCTCGGCCTTGTCGCTGCTCGGGATCTCGGCGGTCGCCATGCCCTCCTCGGTCCCCTGTTGTTGCCCGGCGACTTGGGTGAAGCAACCGTCAGTGGCCCGTCCGAAGCCGAGCAGGGTGGCTTCGTCTTCGCCCTCGTAGTCCTTCCAGTAGACGGAGAAGCGGCCATACGGCCAACTGGTCGGCGCGTCCTTGAGGCGGGTGGCGAGGGTGGCGCAGGCGGCCATCTGGCCGGCCCGGCGGAAGACTTCCTTGTAGTCGTCGGTCAGCGTGGAGATGGGGCCACCGGTCACCATCACGGTCTGCGCCCGCTGGTTGAACGTCACCGTGGGCTTCATGAACGCCATGTCTTTGGTGGCCAGCATGGCCGTCACCTGGTTGCGGATCGCAGTTTCGGCGTCGGTCTCTGCTCTACCGCTCGCGGCACGGCTCGCGCTCCACTCGCCGGGTGCCGGCTGTGTTTCGTCGTCCGCTCGGGTGAAGGCGGTATCGGTCACCCCGGCCAGCGGGTCCGTGGGGATGAGGATGGTACGGGGATCGATGTCCTGCAGCCCGGCCACGTCGTCGCTGTCCGGCACGGCGCGGGCGGTTCCCTCGGCCTTGGCGGCAGAGGCCTGGGCGCCGGCTCGTACTGTTGTGGGGAGCGCGGCTGCGCTGCTCCCGTTGTCGCCGTTGCCGCGGAGGGCGAGCAGTCCGCCCATGCCCGCGCCGACGATCGCTGCGGCGACGAGGCCGATCGTGACAACCCGGCGCCGGCTGGAGCTGCCGGGAGTTCGGGCTGGTTCGGGCCAGGCAGGGTCGTTGATGGCGGGTACGGACCACTGGGCTGCGACCGAATTTCCCACGAGCGTGGGCGCGATGCTCCCCTCGGCGTTCTCACTGCGATCCAATATCTGGGTGGCCTCCGCGGAGAGCAGCCGCGCGCAGGTCTCAGCTGTTTCGACCGCGGTGGGCCGTTCGGAAGGCTCCTTGCCCAGGGCCTGCTCAAGGATCGTCTTCAACCGCTCCGGTATCCCGTGCAGATCCGGGACGCCCGAGGTGACGCGGTACGCGATGGCTTCCTGGGCGCCGCTGCCGAACGGGAGCCGACCGGTCGCCGCATAGGCCACGAGGGCGCCCCACGCGAACAGATCGCCTTCGGGCCCTGCCGCACCGTTGCGGTAGTGCTCGGGACTGATCCAACCCGGTGTGCCCGTGAGTACGCCGGTCCGGGTCACGCTGGTCCCGTCGGTGGCATGTGCGATGCCGAAATCCAGTACCCGAGGACCGGTCGGTGTCAGCACCACGTTCTGGGGTTTCACGTCTCGGTGAACCACCCCGGCTTTGTGGATCGCGGCGAGTGCCTGGGCGGTGCCGGTAGCGAAGGCGTACAACGTGCCGCCCTTGAGCGGGCCGTGGGCGGCCAGATGCTGGGTCAGGGTCGGGCCTGGTGCGTAGGCGGTCGCCAGCCAGGGACAATCGGAGTCGGGGTCGGCCGCCAAGAGCGGTAGCAGACAGGGGCCCTGCACCCGGGCGGAGAGTTGCACCTCGCGGCGGAACCGGGCGCGGAACTCCGGATCGCCGGCCTGCGCGGGGTGGATGACCTTGACTGCCACCCGCGTCCCGTCCGGGGCGATACCGGCGTAAACGGTTCCCATGCCGCCCACGCCGAGTCGGCCGACGGTGCGGTACGGACCGACGCGGGAAGGGTCACCGGGGCGGGCAGGCTGGACCCGCCCGCCCAAGCCAGCATCAGGCACGGGAAGTCCGATCATCTTGTGCAGAGGGTCTCTTGTACGCGGATGGATGCTATCCGCGTATGGACGCCCAGTTAGTGTAGTTTCCGGCAAGCCGTCTGGTCTGAGGGCGCCCGGCGGACTCGGCAGCAGCCCGATTCCGGCCGCTACATCGACCGGGACGCTGGGCAGCCTGGCTGAGTAAATGTCGCGGGTCGGGAGGGGAATCGTGAGGCCGGATCAGGAAATTCGAGCCGCAGCGGTGCAGGCCGCAGCGGTCCTGTACGGGCAAATGTCGAGTGACCAAGATGTTTCCGAAGGCGATCCAAAGACCATGCAGAACGCAGCGGTCAACGTTGAAACCTTGGCACGGAAGTTCGAGATGTACATCAAGGGCGCGGAGCCTCCCGGGCCTGTGCCCCAGCGAGGGTCTCCCGCGCCCCGCCTTGGATAAGCCTCAGTGACAAGGCCCCCTGCATTGTCGTGAGGACCACGCGGGGGCCCTTCTTCATGTCCGGGGTCAACTGCGCTGCGCTGCGACCGCGTCCGTGTACAGCTCTCGGGTCAGACTATCCGGGCCGATGCCCAACTCGCCGAGGACCGCACGGATGTCTTCGAGGGCCGCGCTCAACTCGCCCTCGTCGACGATCGCCTCGACTTCGAGGAACGTGCCGTCGATCTCGGGGACGCGCACGAAAGTGGCGAGCATCCGCCGGCCGTGCGCGGTGAAGTCGTAGTTGCGGCACCGCTTCTGGAAGGCGATGACCGGCACATAGCCGAGGCCCTGCAGGATGGCGTGTGCAGCCTGCGAGTCGTCGACCCGGGTCTCGTGTTCGGGTTTCGACCCAGACGCCTCGTCGACTGTGGCGTCCTTGAACGCAAGTACGGTCCGCAGCCCGTCCCGTCCGTGGACGGTCCGCACGCGCAGTTCCTGGTCCCGTTTCTCCAACTGCCTGCCGGGCTCGTCGTAATAGGTGTCCTGGTAGATCTCGACGCGGGCCTCGGCACGCTCGTCGAGCTGCCGCATGACCGCCTCGGGCGAGTGGACGCGGGCCTTCAACTCCGCCTCGATCACGTGCGGTTCCCTTCCCTCGGTCAGACCGTGCGCTGAGCGCCGTCGATGAGCGCCTCGAACATCCTGCTGAACCCTCGAAACAGAGGGCCGTGCGGTGTCTCCATCACCTTGTACGTCGCGCTCTCGTGGCCTTCCCATCCGGCGTCGAAGGCGCTCACAAACATGGTGGAATCTGTGCGGATGAGCCGCCAAGTGGGCAGCATCCGGTACCGGTACACCTCGATGTCGCACGAGTCGGCGAGCAGCTCACGCAGCCGCGCCTCGGCGAGCCGCACTCCGCTGGCGAGGGACTCGGCGGACTCTCCGATCTCGGCGGCTCGTCTGGTCAGGGCTTCGCTGTCTGGGTCGAGAAGCAGCACCCGCACCCGGAGCCCTTTGCCGCCCTGCTCGCGCGGCAGGCAGGCCCGCAGGAGGCTCTTGTTCAGTCCGATCACACCGAGGCCGCGCACGGCCAAGATGTCCAGCTGCTGCGCGGTGTGGGCCTGTTGCCGGATTTCCTCGGCGGCGGAGTTCTGGGCGGCGTACACGCGTACCACTTCAGGGAACGCGGCGAGGTCAAAGGCGGCGCCGCCGGAGCGCTTCTCTCGGCCGGCGGCCAGGCCGAGCAGGTGCCGGGCGTCGTCGGGCATCCGCAGCCCGTCCGCGATCCGCTCGTACACGTCCAGCCGTGAGACTTCGCGGTGGCCGTTGATGATCTCGTTGACGCGAGCCTGCGTCATGCCCACTGCTGCAGCGATGCGGGCCTGGCTGGCTCCGGCGTATTGCTGCACGTGCCGGAACGCTGCGCCCATGTCCCGCGTGCGCAGCGACTGCCTGACTTCGGCGCGCTCCCATGCCCAGTCGGGCAACTCGATCGGCCCAAGCATCGTCATGCCGCAGCCCCCGGTATCCACGAACTGGATGGAAAGCCATCCCACCGTGAGATTACCGGTCGGGTATCGAACCGGCACCGTGCGTCACAAGATCCTGAACAGATCGCGAAATCCCGGACGACCGCTCGAACGGCCCCGGGGAATGGCCGACTGCGAAGGAGTCGACATGGCGCACCGTACCGCCGAGCCGTCCACAAAGGCAGGGTTCGCAGAACCTCCACCGGACATCGTCACCATGCGCGACACCGTGAACCGGCTCCTCGACCCGGACTCGGCCCCCGAGGCGCTCCCCCCAACTTCCGGCGAGGTGGACACACTCACCCGCGCGATGCGCGGACAGCTGGAGTTGATGATCCCCGAGATCGAGGGCGCGGTCAGGGGGCGCCCCCAGAACGTGGCGCAGTACTGCGCGCTTGCGTGCGTCGGCGAGGCCCGGGGCAAGCTGCGCGTCCAGGCGCAGCCCGGATACGAGTCCGCTGTCGCCTACGCACGGCGCCTCGCTCGCGCCCTGTGTGCCCTGTGCGACCACTACGAGCGACTCATCGGGGTCGCGTCGTGAGCATGGCGCCCTGCGCGTGTGCCGCTAGTGGAGGTTCCGGTCGCCGTCGTTGTTGATGGCGGTCCGGGTTTGGACGCGGGCCGCGGTGGTGCTGGTGCAGGCGACGGTGGCGAGGCGGGAGGTGGCCGCGGCGGCCCGTGGGGTGGTGCGGGCGAAGCCGAGGCGGTGAAGCGGCTGAGGGCTTCGAGGGCCCCGTGAGGGGGACTTGAATGTCAGTGCGACGGTGAGGGTTTTCGTGCGTCCGGGCCGGCCGCGTGGCCGGCCCGGACGTCAGGAGCTGGATCAGACCAGGTCGAACCGGTCAAGGTTCGAGACCTTGGCCCAGGCCGCGACGAAGTCGTTCACGAACTTCTCCTTCGCGTCGTCGCTCGCGTAGACCTCGGCCAGCGCGCGCAGCTCGGAGTTGGAGCCGAAGACGAGGTCGGCACGGGTGCCGGTCCACTTGACCTCGCCGGTCGCGGCGTCGCGGCCCTCGAAGGTGTTCTGGTCCTCCGAGGTGGACTTCCACGCCGTGCCCATGTCGAGCAGGTTGACGAAGAAGTCGTTGGTCAGCTTGCCCGGCGTGGTGGTGAGGACGCCGTGCGACGAGCCGCCCTGGTTGGCGCCCAGGACGCGCAGACCGCCGACGAGGACGGTCAGCTCGGGGGCGCTCAGGGTGAGCAGGTTGGCGCGGTCGAGCAGCAGGTACTCGGCCGGCAGGCGGTTGCCCTTGCCGATGTAGTTGCGGAAGCCGTCCGAGGTCGGCTCCAGCGCGGCGAAGGACTCCACGTCGGTGTGCTCCTCGGTCGCGTCCACGCGGCCCGGCGTGAAGGGGACCTCCACGTCGTAGCCGGCGTCCTTGGCGGCCTTCTCGACGCCGACGGCACCGCCGAGGACGATCAGGTCGGCCAGCGAGACCTTCTTGGCACCGGAGTTGAAGCCGGCCTGGACACCCTCGAGGACGCGCAGGACCTGGGCGAGCTCGTCCGGGTCGTTGGCCTCCCAGCCGCGCTGCGGCTCCAGGCGGAGGCGGGCGCCGTTCGCGCCGCCGCGCTTGTCGCTGCCGCGGAACGTCGAGGCCGACGCCCACGCGGTGGAGACCAGCTGCGAGACCGTCAGACCCGAGTCGAGGAGCTTGGCCTTCAGGGCCGCGATGTCGGCGGCGTCGATGACCTCGCCCTCGGCCTCCGGCAGCGGGTCCTGCCAGATCAGCGTCTCCGCCGGGACCTCCGGGCCGAGGTACAGCGACTTCGGGCCCATGTCACGGTGGGTCAGCTTGTACCAGGCGCGGGCGAAGGCGTCCGCGAACTCGGCCGGGTTCTCGTGGAAGCGCTTCGAGATCTCGCCGTAGATCGGGTCGAAGCGCAGCGAGAGGTCGGTGGTGAGCATCGTGGGCAGCTTCTTCGAGTCGCTGTGGGCGTCGGGGATGATCGCCTCGGCGTCCTTGGCCACCCACTGGTTGGCGCCGGCGGGGCTCTGCGTGAGCTCCCACTCGTAGCCGAAGAGGATGTCGAAGAAGTCGTTGCTCCACTGGGTGGGCTTGGTGGTCCAGGTGACCTCCAGACCACTGGTGATCGCGTCGCCGCCCTTGCCGCTGGCGTGGGTGGACTTCCATCCCAGGCCCTGCTCGGCCATGGAGGCGGCCTCGGGGTCGTTGCCGACCGCGTCGGCCGGGCCGGCGCCGTGGGTCTTGCCGAAGGTGTGACCACCGGCGATCAGCGCGACGGTCTCCTCGTCGTTCATCGCCATGCGGCGGAACGTCTCGCGGATGTCGCGGGCCGCGGCCAGCGGGTCCGGGTTGCCGTTCGGGCCCTCCGGGTTGACGTAGATGAGGCCCATCTGGACTGCGCCGAGCGGGTTCTCCAGCTCACGGTCGCCGGTGTAGCGCTGGTCGTCGAGCCAGGTGGTCTCGGGACCCCAGTACACGTCCTCGTCGGCCTCCCAGACGTCCGCGCGGCCGCCGCCGAAGCCGAAGGTGCTGAAGCCCATCGTCTCCAGCGCGACATTGCCCGTGAGGATCAGGAGGTCGGCCCAGGAGATGGACTGGCCGTACTTCTTCTTCACCGGCCACAGCAGACGGCGGGCCTTGTCGAGGTTGCCGTTGTCCGGCCAGCTGTTCAGCGGCGCGAAGCGCTGCTGGCCGCGGCCGCCACCGCCGCGGCCGTCGCTGATGCGGTAGGTGCCGGCGCTGTGCCAGGCCATACGGACCATCAGCGGGCCGTAGTTGCCGAAGTCGGCCGGCCACCAGTCCTGCGAGGTGGTCAGCACCTCGGCGATGTCCTGCTTCACGGCAGCGAGGTCAAGCGCCTGGAACGCCTCGGAGTAGTCGAACTCCGCACCGAGCGGGTTCGCCACGACGGGGTCCTTGGCGAGGATCTTCAGGTTCAGTCGCTCCGGCCACCACTGGCGGTTGCCGCCGCCCTGCGTCGGGTGCGGGGCACGGTCGTGCGCGACCGGGCAGCCACCGGTGCCCTCGACCTTGGGGTCGGTGACGATTGCATCGGGGTTCTCAGACATGGGAATCCTTCCGGACCAGACAGATCATGGTGGTCAGGTACTGAGGGCGGTGGAACAGGTGGGGCACAGGCCCCAGTAGATGACCTCGGCCTCGTCGATGGCGAAGCCGTGGTCGTCGGACGCAGTCAGACAGGGGGCCACGTCGACCGCGCAGTCGACGTCGGCGACGACGGCGCACGACCGGCATATGACGTGGTGGTGGTTGTCGCCGACGCGGCCTTCGAACCGGGCCGGGCTGCCGGCCGGTTCGATGCGGCGTACGAGTCCGGCGGCGGTGAGGGCGTGCAGGGCTTCGTATACGGCCTGAACGGATATATGGCCCACGCGAGCGCGTACCCCGGTGGCGATGGCCTCGACACCGAGGTGATCACCGTGCCGGACGGTTTCGAGCAGCGCGACGCGGGCGGCCGTCACCCGCAGGCCGGCACCGCGCAGCTGCTCGGCGGTGGTCGGACTCTGGGATGCGGTCATGACGTCAAACCTATCCTCATAAACACGAACGATTCAAGAAAACGATCCATCAAAGTTTAGAAGAAGAGGTGTCGCAGCGGCCGGCCCGGCGGCCGGCCCGCGATTTCCGGGCGGGTACGAGGTGGCTACGAGGTCCGGGACCGCCTCCCGCGGGGCCGCTCCCGGCGGCCGATACCCGCCTGTGTCGGGACCGGTCCGGGTGGTATGCCAGGGGGCGTGCGCCGTCGTGCGCGGTCCTACGGCGTCGTGCGCGGTCGTACGGCGCCCTCCGCGGTCGTACGGCGTCGTCGGCAGCCGCCCCCCTCAGTCCTTCCGCTCTCCGTCCCCCGCCCTTCGCGCAGTCCTTCCCGCCGCTTCGTTCTTCCCGACCGCGCTCGTTCCGGGACACGCTCCCGGTCATCCCGGCCTCACCGGTCGCGGCGGCCGGGCGACGTATCTTCTGGGCGCGGACTTCCGTCCGACCCGAAGGCCTTCGGGCCCATGTCCTGTCCGGCCCGCGACGCACCACGGCCGCTCGGAGGAACCATGACGCAGACATCCGATCCCGCACCGACGCCCGCGATCCGCCAGGTGACGGCGGTGCTGAGGAATCCCCGGGTCTGGGCCACCCCCACCGTCCTGCTCACCCTGCTGGCCCTGCTGCTGCCGTTGTTCTACATGGGCGGTGTCCTCAACCCGCGCGGGAACCTGCACGAGATGAGGATCGGCCTGGTCAACAGCGATCAGGGGGCCCTGGTGGGCGGCAGGCAGCAGAACTTCGGGCGCCAGATCACCGCCTCCGTCAAGAAGGCCGGAGACCGGAGCGACAAGATCGACTGGCGACCGCTCAGCAGGGCGGAGGCCCAGGAGCAGCTGGAGTCCGGGAAGCTGTACGGCGCCCTGGTGGTCCCGGCGGGGTTCACCACATCGGTGGCCGGGCTGGCCGATCCGCGCACCAAGAACCCCACGCGCCCCACCATGACCGTCCTGACCAACCCCTCCATGGGGAGCCTGGGGTCCTCGCTGGCCCAGCAGACCTCGCAGAAGACCGCCCAGCAGGCCTCGATCGAGCTGGGCAAGACCCTGACGAGCCAGTTGAGCGGCAGCGGTACGGCGATCTCCGGGCCGCTGCGACTCGTCCTCGCCGACCCGGTCGCGGTCACCGTCCAGCAGGGGCACCCCATCGGCGACCACAGCGGGCTCGGGCTGTCGGCGCTGTACTACACGCTGCTGTTGATCCTCGCCGGGTTCCTGGGCGCCAACATCATCAGCAACGGCGTGGACGTCGCCCTGGGCTACGTCGACAACGAGATCGGCCCCTGGATGGTCCGGCACCCCGTCGTGGCCATCAGCCGCACCCGCACCCTCGCCGTCAAGTGCGTCATGTCGGTGGTGCTGGCCGCCGTCACCTCATCGGTGATCATGGCCGCCACCGTCGGCATCCTGAACATGGACGCCGCCCATCTGCCCATGCTCTGGGTGTTCTCCTTCTGCGCGACCGCCGCCGTAGGACTCGGTGTCCAGGCCATCAACGCCGCCTTCGGCGGGCTCGGGCAGCTGGTCAGCATGTTCGTCTTCATCGTCATGGGCATCCCGTCCTCCGGAGCGACCGTCCCGCTGGTCGCGGTGCCCCCGTTCTTCCGCGGGCTGGCGATCTTCGAGCCGATGCGGCAGCTCACCGACGGCGTGCGCTCGATCCTCTTCTTCGACGCGCGCCTGGACGCCGGACTGGGCCGTGCCTGGGTCATGACCGCCATCGGAATCGCCGCCGCTCTCCTCTTCGGCTTCGCGATGACCCTCTACTACGACCGCAAGGGCCATCGCCGCGTCGTCCCGCAACTCACCTGACCGGGTCACCTGACCAGGTCCGGCCGCCCGCCTCGCCGCAACCCGGGGGACCGCAAGCGCCGACCGGGGTACCGGATTCCGGAGTCGGATCGCCCGCTCTGCTGTTCAATGAAGCTGAACACGGCTCGGCGGTGAAGGGAGTTGCCCGTGTCTCCTGCGGTCGTGCCGCCCCTCGGCGCGCGGATCCGGCGGGCGCGCCTGGAGCGAGGCGTGAGCCTGCGCGCTCTCGCGCGCGAGATCGGGGTCTCCGCGAGCCTGATCTCGCAGATCGAGACCGGCAAGAGCCAGCCGTCGGTGAGCACGCTGTACGCGATCACGACAGCCCTGGACATCTCCGTGGAGTCGCTCTTCGACGCCCGGGAGGCGACCGCTGCGGCCCCGGCGGCCGTGGGGGCACCGGCCACCGTCCTGCACGCCCTCGCCGCGTTCGCCGCCGACCCCGGCCGCCGTATCGGACCGCTGGTCGGTGCCGAGGAGCGGGAGAGGCTGGAGCTGGACTCGGGCGTGGTGTGGGAGCGCCTCGGCCATGTCCCCGGCACGGACGTCGACTTCCTGCTCGTGACCTACCGCCCCGGCGGCTCCTCCTCCGGCTCCGGCGGCCTGATGCGGCACGCGGGAACCGAGTACGGCGTTCTGACCTCAGGCGAACTGGTCCTCACCCTCGGCTTCGACGAGTACACGATCCGCCCCGGCGACGCGGTCAGCTTCGAGTCGACCACTCCGCACCGCTACCGCAACGACGGCTCCGAACCGGCCGTGGGCGTCTGGTTCGTGTTCAGTACCACTTGACACTCCCGCTCTGCGGTCGTTCACTCCGGTTGGGGGTGGTCTCCATGACGATCCGCACATTCGGGCCGAACGCGGTCGACTGGGAAGAGCGCATCGACCTCGACCGGCTGCGCAAGGAACGCCTCGCCCGGCTGCACGAGGCGCTCAACCGCTCGGAGCTGGGCGCCGTGCTCAGCTTCGACTTCGCCAACATCCGCTACATGTCGTCCACCCACATCGGCACCTGGGCCATGGACAAGCTGATCCGCTTCGCGCTGCTCGTCCGCGGCGGCGACCCGATCGTCTGGGACTTCGGCTCCGCCGCCCGCCACCACCAGCTCCACAACCCCTGGCTGGACTACAGCGACGGCAAGGAAGGACCGCCGACCGGCGCCCGGGCCGGAATCTCGACCCTCCGCGGCGCCTTCCACCCGGACGCCGGCATCGCCGGGGACGTCGCCGCGAAGATCGCCGCCGAGCTGCGCGAACGCGGCCTGGCGGGCGAGCCGTTGGGCGTCGACCTCGTCGAGATGCCGATCCTCATGGCACTGCGCGCCCAGGGCATCGACGTCGTCGACGGACAGCAGGTGTTCCTCCGGGCCCGCCGCACCAAGTCGCGCGACGAGATCTCCTTGCTCACCCAGGCCTGCGCGATGGTCGACGCCGCCTACGAGGAGCTCTACGGCTACCTGCGCCCCGGCGTCCGGGAGAACGAGTGCGTGGGGCTCGTCAGCAAGGTGCTGTACGACCTGGGCAGCGAGTACGTCGAGGGCGTCAACGCCATCTCGGGGGAGCGCTGTTCACCGCACCCCCACGTCTTCAGCGACCGGCTGATCCGCCCCGGTGACCCCGCCTTCTTCGACATCCTGCACAGCCACCTCGGCTACCGCACCTGCTACTACCGCACCTTCGCCGTCGGCAGCGCCTCGGGCGCGCAGCGCGACGCGTACGTCCGCTGCCGGGAGTACATGGACGAGGCGATCGCCCTGGTGCGACCCGGCGCGACCACCGCCGACATCGTCCAAGTGTGGCCGCGCGCCGAGGAGTTCGGCTTCCCCGACGAGACGGCCGCCTTCGCGCTGCAGTACGGCCACGGAGTGGGCCTGTCCATCTGGGAGAAGCCGATCTTCAGCCGCCTCGTCTCGCTCGACCACCCCGAAGTCCTCGAAGAGGGCATGGTGTTCGCCCTGGAGACGTACTGGCCCGCGAAGGACGGCTGGTCGGCGGCGCGCATCGAGGAGGAGCTCGTCGTCACCGCCGACGGCTGCGAGGTGATCACCAAGTTCCCGGCCGAGGAACTCCTCGTCGCGGGCCGCAAGTACTGGACCGTCGGAGGCGAACTGAACACCCGGCGCGAGGCCCAGTCCCACCTCAACACCCGAGGCGGGACGCGCTGATGGACGGCCCCGAACTCCTCGCGCTCTACGAACGGATGGCGATCATCCGCCGTACCGAGAAGGCCGCCCACGACCTGTTCCTGTCCGGGCTGGTCAAGGGCACCACACATCTGGCCGCCGGACAGGAGGCGATCGCCGTCGGCGCGAGCGCGGCCCTGCGCCCCGACGACTACGTCTTCGCCACCTACCGCGGCCACCATCACGCCCTCGCCCGCGGTGCCACCCCCGAGGAGTGCCTGGCCGAACTCATGAGCCGGGCAACGGGGTTGTGCCGGGCCAAGGGCGGCTCGATGCACCTCACCAAGGCGTCCGCCGGCATGCTCGGCTCGTACGCCATCGTGGGCGCCCATCTGCCGATGGCGGTCGGCGCCGCCTGGTCGGCCCGGCTGCGCGGCACCGAACAGATCGCGGTGGCCTTCTTCGGCGACGGCGCCACCAACATCGGCGCCTTCCACGAGGCGCTCAACCTCGCCGCCGTATGGAAACTGCCGGTGCTCTTCGTGTGCGAGAACAACCTCTATATGGAGTACACGCCCATCGCCGAGGTCACGGCGGTCGCCCGGCCGGCGGCGGACCGCGCCCCCGCGTACGGCATCACGGGCGAGGTCGTCGACGGCAACGACGTGGTGCTCGTGCGGGAGGCGGTTGGCCGGCTCGCGGACCGGGCGCGGGCGGGGGAGGGGCCGGGCCTGCTGGAGGCGGAGACCTACCGCCACTTCGGGCACAGCCGCACCGACCCGGCGACCTACCGCCCGGCCGAGGAGGTCGAACGCTGGCTGAAACACGACCCGTTGGACCTCGCCCGCGCCCGGCTCGAAGCTCTGGGAACCACCACACAGGAGGTCGACGCCCGCGTCGAGCGGACGGTCGCGGACGCCGTCGACGCCGCGAAGAGCGCGCCCCCGCCCGACCCCGGCGAGGCACTGACCGACGTATGGGCGGACGGAGGGGCGGCATGGCGGACGTGATCAGCTACCGGGAAGCGGTCGCCGAGGGCATCGCCCGCGAGATGCGCCGCGATACGGCCGTCGTGTGCCTCGGCGAGGACATCGGCGCGGCCGGCGGCGTCTTCAAGACGACCGCCGGGCTCTTCGAGGAGTTCGGACCCGATCGGGTGTGGGACACCCCCATCTCCGAACAGGCCATCGTGGGCGCGGCGATGGGCGCCGCGATGACCGGCATGCGCCCGGTAGCGGAGATAATGTTCTCCGACTTCCTCGCCTGTTGCTGGGACTACCTCGCCAACGAGATACCCAAAGTGCGGTACATGACGGGCGGTCAGGTGACGGTGCCGCTCGTCGTGCGCACCGCCAACGGAGGCGGCCTCGGCTTCGGCGCACAGCACTCGCAGGCCACCGAGAACTGGACGTTCACCGTCCCCGGCCTGAAGATCGCGGCACCGGCGACACCCGCCGACGTGATCGGCATGATGGCCGCCGCCATCCGCAGTGACGATCCCGTCGTCTTCTTCGAGCACAAGGGACTGCTCGCCACCAAGGGCCCGCCCGCACCCCCGGACCACCTGGTCGAGCTGGGCCGCGCGGCCCTCGTCCGCGCGGGCGGCGACGTCACACTGGTGGCGCTGGCCTCGATGGTGCCCGTGGCGCTGGCCGCCGCCGAGGAGCTGGCCCGCGAAGGCATCGAGGCGGACGTGATCGACCTGCGCTGCCTGGTGCCGCTGGACGCCGCCACCGTACTCGCCTCACTCGCCCGGACCTCCCGGCTGGTCACCGTGGAGGAGAACCCGTACCAGGGCGGGTGGGGCGGCACGCTCGTGTCGATCGTCGCCGACGAGGGATTCGGCCTGCTGGACGCACCCGTGCGACGGGTGGCGGGGGAGTGCGTCCCGCTGCCGTTCGCGGACGCCCTGGAAGAACAGGTCATTCCCACCGCCGAAAAGGTCGTGGCGACGGTCCGCCGTCTCGCCGCGTACTGACCGCCGCTCACCCAACACCCCACGGGAGGAAGGGCCATGCCCCATCGGATGCTCCTGCGCTCGGGCCATGTCGTCTCGATGGACCCGGACATCGGGGACCTGCCCCAGGGCGACATCCTCGTCGAGGACGGCAGGATCACGGCGGTCGCCCGCGAGATCCCCGCCGCGGACGACGCCGAAGTGCTCGACATGAGGGGCCGTATCGTCGTCCCCGGCTTCGTCGACACCCATCGCCACACCTGGGAGGCGCCGATCCGCGGCTGCGCGCCCGACGCCACCCTCGACGACTACTTCGTGGACGTCCTCGACACCTTCGCCCCCCTCTACACACCCGAGGACGTGTACGCGGGCAACCTCGCCGGCTCCCTGGAATGCCTCGACGCGGGCATCACCACGCTCGTCGACTGGTCGCACATCAACAACACGCCCGAGCACCCCGACGCCGCGGTCCAGGCCCTGGCGGAGACCGGTATCCGCGCGCAGTACGCGTACGGCAGCGCCAACACCTCACTCGCGGACTACTGGTTCGACAGCAAGATCGCGATACCGGGTGACGACGTCCGGCGCATCCGCGAGCGCCATTTCGCCTCCGACGACGGCCTGTTGACGATGGCGCTGGCCACGCGCGGCCCCGGCTTCTGCATCAACGACGTCGTCATCTCCGAATGGGCCCTCGCGCGCGAGCTGGACCTCCCGATCACCGTGCACGTCGCCATGGGCCGCCTGGCCGGCCGCTTCGGCATGGTCAAGCAGCTCCACGGCCTCGGTCTGCTCGGCCCTGACACCACCTACGTCCACTGCTGCTACCTCAGCGACGAGGAGTGGCGGATGGTCGCAGACAGCGGCGGTACGGTCTCGATCGCACCGCAGGTCGAGACGCAGATGGGGCACGGCTGGCCGCCCGTGATGAAGGCGATCGAGCACGGGCTGCGGCCGAGCCTGAGCATCGACGTGGTCACCACCGTCCCCGGCGACATGTTCACCCAGATCCGCGCGGCCTTCGCGGCCGAGCGAGCCCGCGTCAACGCCGCCTGCTGGGAGGCCGATGTCCCCATCCCCGAAACGATGTTGACGGCGCGTCAGATGCTGGGCATCGCCACGCTCAACGGCGCGCATGTCGCCCGGTTGGAGGACCGCACCGGCTCCCTCACCCCCGGCAAGCGTGCCGACATCGTCGCGATCGACGCCACCGCGCTCAATGTCGCTCCGGTGCACGACGCGGCGGCCGCGGTCACGCTGAGCGCGGACGTGTCCAACGTGGACACCGTCATCGTCGACGGCATGGTCCGCAAGCGGGACGGCAGGCTGCTCGCCGACACCGGGCGGGCGCGGCGGCTGGTGGAGGAGTCGCGGGACCGGCTGCTGGCGGCGAAGGAGGCGAGGGACCGGGCATGACCTCCTTCCTGGTGCGCAGGGCCGCGAACGTGCCCGATCTCCCCTACGACCTCGACGGGTTCCGGCGCCGAGCGGTCGTCGCCGAGGCGGACGGCAGTGTGCACACCGGCTTCGGTATCTGCGAGCTACGGCCGGACGGTGTGGTGGGCGCACATGTGCACTCGTACGAGGAGACGTTCCACATGGTGTCTGGATCCGTGATCCTCGACGTGCCGGAAGGCTCGTACCTCCTCGAAGAGGGCGACTACGGTCTGCTGCCCACCGGAATGCCGCACGCCTGGCGCGGCGCCGGAGACACCGTCGCGCGTTGGGCGGACATGCTCGCGCCCGTCCCGCGGGCCCGCTACGGGTACGACACCCAGCAGGTGCCCGCACTCCCGGCCCGGCAACCGGTCCGCATCGACGTCCGCGATCCGCGCACCCGTCTGTTCGGGCACTTCGAACGGGCACAGATGGACCCCGGCAAGCAGTCCCAGGACCTGCTGGCGGCATCGGCGAGCATGCGCACCGCACTGCTCGTCTACAGCGGCATCACCGTCAAGATGATGGTGGACGCCGACCTGGGGGCGGTGTCCTCAACCATGTTCATGGTGCAGTACGCCCCCGACGGTGTGGCCCGGACACACGACCATCCGTTCGAGGAGACGTATCTGATCCTGGAAGGAACCGTGGACGCCACCTTCGACGGCGAGCGGCACCGGCTCGGCCCGGGCGACGCGGCCTGGGCGGGGGCCGGTTGCGTGCACGGGTTCGCCAACGCCGGTGACACTCCGGTGCGCTGGCTGGAGACACAGGCACCGCAACCGCCCTCGCGCCACTCCTACCGCTTCACCCGGGACTGGGATCATCTGCGCACGGCGCTGGAGGAGAAGCCATGAACAGCGTGGTCGTCATCGGAGGCACCTCGGGGATCGGCCGCGAGATCGCCCGGTTCCGCGCCGAGCGCGGCGACGAGGTGATCCTCACCGGCCGCGAGGCCCACCGGGCGGCCACGGTCGCCAAGGAGATCGGCGCGGCCCGCGGCATCGCCCTCGACCTCTCCCGGCCGCGGGGGATCGCCGGGGCGCTGGCGGACCTCGGCCGCGTCGACCATCTCGTCCTCGTCGGCATCTCCCGCGACGACAACCGCGTCGCCGCGTACGACATCGACGCCGCCCTCCACCTCGTCACGCTCAAACTCGTCGGCTACACCGAGGTCGTGCACACGCTGCACCCGCGGCTGCACGACGAGAGTGCCGTCGTCCTGTTCGGCGGACAGGCCAAGGAACGGCCGTACCCGGGGGCGACGACCGTGGCCACGGTGAACGCGGGCGTGACCGGCCTGGTGCACACCCTCGCCACCGAGCTGGCTCCCGTCCGGGTCAACGCCGTGCACCCGGGCGTCGTCGGAGACAGCCCCTACTGGGCGGCCAAGCCCGAGGAGGTCCTGGCGGGTCTGCGCGCACGAACGCCCACCGGCCGGCTGGCCACCATGCGGGACGTGGTGGACGCCGTGGACTTCCTGCTCCGCAACCGCTCGGTCAACGCGGTCAACCTCGGCGTGGACGGAGGCTGGCTGCTGAGCTGAGCTCAGCTGAGGGCGGCGGTCGGCGCTGTCCCACGGTCGAAGCACGTCTGCGCGGGGCGTCGTCGACTCACGCGTGTGCGGAGGCGTCGTCAAGGATCTCCTGCGCCACGTTCTTGTCCAGCGCCGTCCGCACCAACGCCGCCGCGACCAGGGCCGGTTCGGTGGCGCCGGTGATTCTGGCCAACCGGCCGGGACTGTCCGGAAGGCCCAGGCGGCGCGCACCCTCCAGGGTCTTGGCGTCGAAGCGCGGCGCGACCTCCGGCCAGACGAGCTGGACCTCACGCAGGAAGATGTCCGCTCCGGCCGGTCCGAGGCCGGGCACCTCCTGGAGCAGCGCGCTCAGCCGCGCCACGTCCCCGTCGGCCTCGTCCCGCATACGCCGCAGGTCGCCGCCCCAATGATCCGTCAGAAGTTGGGCTCCGTCGCCGAGTTGGGTAGACGTACGCTCGTCGTAACGCCGGTAGCCGCCTCGGCCGAGGGCATCCACCCGCTCCTGCCAGGTCGCGGCCGCCATGCTCCGGGGATCGCGCAGGCCCGCATCGGACAGGGCGCGCGCCGCCGCGACCGCGGTCGAGCTGCGGATGCGTGCGCTCAGCAGACACGCCAGCACGAGGAGGCGGTACAGCGGCTGCGGCGTGTTCCTCAGGCGGATGCCCGCCTCCTCGGCGTACGTGCGCCCGCACGAGGCGACGAGTCGCTCGATCACTTGCTGCTGTCTGGCGCCCATGGTCCAGGCCCCTTGTCGGGAGCGGCCGGCGTGGCTTCGACCAGCCTATGAATGGGGTGGCTTGAGGGGATCGTGCCCCACTGTCATCAGACGGTGGCGGCGCCGGGTGTCGTCGGCCTCGGGCTCGTTCGCCTCGTCCCGCTGAGCGGTGACGCTGTCCACGACCTCGTACATGGTGCGGATGTCGTCGTCGGTGAGATCCGTGCGCCGCTTCTGCAGGATCGCGAGGACGTGCTGCCCGGTCGGCGTGCCCGCCTGTTCCGGCAGCGGCTCGGTCTCCTCGCCGGCGTCACGGACCCGCAGCCAGGTCGCCAGTTCCTGGGAGGTCATGTTCACCACGCGGTGGAACTCGTCCCACAGCGCGTCGAGTTCAAGGGCGTCGGTCATCGCGTATCCCTCTCATCCCTGTGCTCGTCGCGGAGTGCCGGTCAGTCGCCGGCCCGGCTGTTCTCGGCCTGGAACATCCAGAACTGCTTCTCCAGCTCGGCAGTGATGCCGATGAGCAGGTCCTGGCTGACAAGATCGGACTCCTCGGTCGCCGCGATACGTTCGCGCAGCCGCCGGATCGCGGTCTCCAGCGCCTCCACGAGCAGGCTCACGACCTCGGTGTCCTGCAGCCAGCCGTCCTTGGGAACGGGCAGGGTGCCGCTCTGCGCCACGGTCTCGGGACGCCCGTCCGGCGGAACGCCGAGCGCCGCCGCACGCTCCGCCACCGTGTCGGCGTAGTCGCGTGCCGTGGCGACCACCTCGTCGAGCTGAAGATGGATCGTCCGGAACCGGGGACCCACGATGTTCCAGTGGGCCTGCTTCCCGATGAGTGAGAGTCCGAGAAGATCCACGAGGGTGTCCTGCAGCGCATCCCCGGTGACCTGTCGGGCCAGGTCGGAGAGCGTGCTCTTCACCACGGTCATACTGAGGTCCTCCTTGTGCCGTCGTCTGTGTCGTCGCGCCCCGAGCTCCGTCACGGACCGGGGTGCCACCGGGCGCGGGCAGCGCACCGCCACCACTCCCTGAGGCGCGGGTGCCCAGGACAGCGGGGCGAAAACCGGTGCGCTACGTCCACGACCTCGCCGACCCACAGGTGTCACCTGTCGAGACGCTCCTGACGACGGCGGATGCGTGGGCCTAGCATCGGTTCCCGCATGAACACGATGACGCTCTGGCACCTGACTTCCTGGGAGTTCGCCGCTCTCGCCGCCGCGGCCCTGCTCGTCGGCTTCTCGAAGACCGCCGTGAGCGGGGCCAACACGGTCAGTCTCGCGATCTTCGCCGCCGTGCTGCCCGCCCGCGCCTCGACCGGCGTACTCCTGCCCGTCCTCATCGTGGGCGACGTCCTCGCCGTGCTCACCTACCGGCGGCACGCCCACTGGCCGACGCTGTGGCGACTGTTCCCGGCGGTCGCCGCAGGCGTCGTCCTCGGCACGCTGTTCCTGGTGTGGGCCGACGACGGGGCCGTACGGACCTCGATCGGCGCGATCCTGCTGCTGATGGCGGCGGTCACGATGTGGCGCCGCCGGGCCGCCGTCCAGGACGCCGAACCCGACGCGGTGACAACCCCCACAGGGCGGATCAAGGCCCGCTCCTACGGCATCCTCGGCGGCTTCACCACCATGGTCGCCAACGCGGGCGGCCCCGTCATGTCGATGTACCTCCTGTCGGCCGGCTTCCGGAAACTCGGCTTCCTGGGCACCTCTGCCTTCTTCTTCCTGATCGTCAACATCTCCAAGGTGCCCTTCAGCGTCGGCCTCGGCCTGATCGACGGGCACTCGCTGCTGCTGGACGCGGCGCTCGCGGTGTTCGTGGTGCCGGGTGCGCTCCTCGGCAAGTGGGCCGTGACCCGGATCAACCAGCGGCTGTTCGAACAGCTGGTCATCGCGGCGACGGTGGTGGGAGGGGTGCAGCTCCTGCTGCGCTGACGCTCTCGTAGGCTCGACGCCATGTCCCCGCACGTCCTGGTCCTCGGCGGTACCACCGAGGCGCGTGAACTCGCCGCCGCGCTCTCGGCGTGCCCCGGTGTGCGCGTGACCTCGTCGCTGGCGGGCCGGGTGTCCCGGCCGGGGCCGCTGCAAGGGGACGTACGCGTCGGTGGGTTCGGCGGGGCGCAGGGGCTGGCCGCCTGGCTGTGTGAGCACGAGGTGGACGCCGTCGTCGACGCCACACACCCCTTCGCCGAGGGCATCACGGCCAACGCGGCGGCGGCCGCGGCGGCGACCGGCGTCCCGGCCGTGGTGCTGCGCCGCCCGGGCTGGCGCCCCGAGCCCGGCGACCGCTGGCATGCGGCGGCCTCCCTCACCGAAGCCGCGGCGCTGCTGCCCTCGCTGGGCCGCCGCGTCTTCCTCACCACCGGCCGGCTCGGCCTCGCGGCCTTCGCCGACCTGCCCGAACTCCACTTCCTCGTACGCTCTGTGGAGCCGCCCGAGCGACCGCTCCCCGCGCACACCGAAGTGCTGCTCGCCCGCGGCCCCTTCACGGTGGACGACGAGACCGCGCTCCTGCGCGAGCACCGCATCGACGTCCTGGTCACCAAGGACAGCGGGGGAGCGGCGACCGCGGCGAAGCTGGTGGCCGCGCGGGGGCTCGGCCTGCCCGTGGTGGTCGTACCACGTCCACAGCTGCCGGAGGGCACGGCCGCGGTCCCGGACGTACCGGGCGTACTGGAGCGGCTGGGCCTCAGGCTTCCGTGACGGACGCACGCATCCGGTCGACGGCGCGCAGCACCTCGTCCCGGTTCTTGGCGCTCTTGATCCAGGCGGGCAGCCGGGCGACGTAGGTCATCTTCCGCCCGTGCTCGTACCAGGGGTCCCGCTCCCGCAGCGAGGCCGCGGCGAACTGCCGGAGCAGCTCCAGGTGTTCAAGGTTGTACGCCCACAACCTGCCGTGACGGGTCCCCGTCCGGAGCCACAGCGGGACGCGGAAGTACGGGTCACGAGCGGGCGCGAGGGAGCTCCCGGAGAACATGACCGATCGTTCGGCCCATGTTCTGGACAGCCCGCAGGCGCGGCAGACGAGGCTTCGAGGATCGAACACCCCGGGCCGGGCGCCGGGTTCGGCCTCCGCGCGCGGCACGACATGAGCGATCCGCTCGCACCGCGGGCAGCGCACCAGAACCGAGTCCACGAACTGGTACTTCGTGTGGAGCGGGTCACGGAAACGGGTCGGTGCGGGGGACATGGACCGAGTATGCGGTCCGCGTGCCCTGCGCGGCACCCGGGTTTCTCAGTGGGCCGCGGCGACTGCCGCCGCCGGGGTGCGCCTTGGGAGTTCCTGGGCCAGGTCCTCTGCCAGGAGGCGCTTGGCGATGGTGTGGACGGCTGCGCGGAGGTCCTCGCTCGACGGGCGGCCGAGGTCCTGTTCCACGCGCTGAGCGAGCCAGCTGCCCCAGGCGTCGCCGATGACCTGTGCCTCGCGCTCGCCCGCCGGGGTGTGCGAGAAGAGGGTGCCTTCCCGGGTGAGGTAGCCCTCGTCGACCATGCGGTCGAAGACCGGCACCAGGATCTCGGGAGGCAGGTGGTGGCTGGCGGCGATCAGTCCGAGGTTGGCGTGCCCGACCAGCTTCGTGAACAGATGCACGTGCATCACCGCCCACGCGCCCGCCACGTCGAGCCGGGTGTCCGACTCGTTGACGATACGGCGCGTGGTTTCCAGCTCCGTACCGCCGATGATCTTTCCGACCGCGGCCTCCAGGACCCGCTGCGAGTCGGCGCCGGACGGGGACGCGAAGCCCTCGCCCATGTCCGTCGAGCCCATCCGTGCACTGTCGCGCAGCTGCACCTGTTTGAGGAAAAGGGCGACGAAGAAGCCGAGGAGGGCGACCGGCACCGTCCAGAGGAAAACGGTCTGGAGCGTGTCGGCGTACGCCTTGATGAGAGGTGCGGCCGCCGCCGACGGCAGGTCGTGCAGCCCCTCGGGGCTCTGGGAGGCCTTGGCGATGGTGGCGGGATCCGCCGCGCCGGTCCCTGCAGCGGCCTTGACCCCGTCGGTCAGGTTCGTCTTCAGGGTGTTCGTGTAGATCGTGCCGAACACGGCGGTGCCGAACGAACTGCCCAGCGTACGGAAGAAGGTGACGCCGGACGTCGCGGTGCCGAGGTCGGCGTAGTCGACGGTGTTCTGCACGGCGATCGTCAGCACCTGCATGCACAGGCCGATACCGGTGCCCAGGACGAACATGTACAGCGACGCCAGCCACGCGCTGGTGTCCGGGCCCAGGCGTGAGAGCAGATACAGTCCGGCCGCCATCACCAGCGAACCCACGATGGGGAAGAAGCGGTACTGCCCGGTCTTGCTGATCACGTTGCCGCTGAAGATGGACGCGATGAGCAGGCCGATCACCATGGGCAGCGTCCGCACGCCGGAGACCGTGGCCGAGTCCCCGTCGACGTACTGCAGATAGGTCGGCAGGAACGTCATCGCGCCGAGCATCGCGAAGCCCACGATGAAGCTGAGGATCGAGCACACGGTGAAGACGGGGTTCCCGAACAGGCGCATCGGCAGCATCGGTTCGGCGGCCCGCGTCTCGGTCCAGCAGAACAGGCCGAGGGCGATCACCCCGGCCGCGAAGAGGCCGATGATCGTGGCCGAGCCCCACGCGTACTCGTTGCCGCCCCAACTCGTCGCCAGGATCAGGGAGCTGGCGCCGATCGCGACGAACGCGATGCCGAGGTAGTCGATGACGGGGCGGGTCGCCGACTTCACCACGGGGATGTTGCGGGCCGCGGCAATGACCACGACGATCGCGATGGGCACGTTGACGTAGAAGGCCCAGCGCCAGGTCAGATGGTCGGTGAACAGACCGCCGAGGAGCGGCCCGATGACGGTCGCCACGCCGAAGACGGCGCCGATCGCGCCCTGGTACTTGCCGCGCTCACGCAGCGGAATGACGTCCGCGATGAGCGCCATCGCGGTGACCATCAGACCGCCCGCGCCGATTCCCTGCATCGCCCGCCAGGCGATCAGCAGCGACATGTTGGTGGCCAGACCGCACAGGAACGAACCGGTGATGAAGATGATCGCCGACGCCTGGAAGACCACCTTGCGGCCGAACAGGTCACCGAACTTGCCGACCAGCACCGTCGCAACGGTCTCGGCCAGCAGATACGACGTCACCACCCACGACATGTGGGAGGCGCCGCCCAGGTCCGACACGATCGTCGGCAGGGCGGTGCCCACGATCGTCTGGTCCAGGGCCGCCAGGAGCATGCCCAGCATGATCGTCACGAAGACGACGTTGCGGCGCCGCTTGTCCAGCACCGGTGGAGCGGCGGCCTCGGCAGCAGGCGGCGCGGATTCCTGGGTGGTCGTCACATCGCCACTTTCACACCGGCGGGCGTGGCGCGCATGCGGAACGACCCGCCCGGCGTACCCTGCCCCGCCCCGTGCGACGCCGGGCCTCCTCGGGGGGCCCAGCCGTCGCGCAGAACGGAACCGAACTACCCTCGCGGATTCCTGCGCAGCAGATACGTGTCCATGATCCAGCCCTTGCGCTCCCGGGCCTCGGCACGCAGCCGTTCGATGCGGGGAGCTGCCTCGGCGAGGGGGCCGGAGGCCAGGATCTCGTCGGGCGTGCCGATGTAGGCGCCCCAGTAGATGTCGATGTCCTCTTCGGCGTACTGCCGGAAGGCCTGGTGGGCGTCCAGCATGACCACGACGTCGTCGACGCCCTCCGGGAAGCCCTCCGCGAGACGGCGGCCCGTGGTGATCTGGACCGGACGCGCGACCCGGTTCAGCCCCGTGCGGTGCCTGGCGACGAGCGCGGAGACGCTGCTGATGCCCGGCACGACGTCGTACGCGAAGTCCACCGCGCCCCGGGCGAGGACCTCCTCCAGGATCCCGAGCGTGCTGTCGTACAGCGCGGGGTCGCCCCACACCAGGAACGCGCCGCTCTCGTCCTCGCCCAGCTCCTCGGTGATGAGCCGCTCGAAGATGTCCGCCCGGGCGCTGCGCCAGTCCCCGACCGCCGGCGAGTACGCCGAGCCCCCGGCCGAGCGGTCGCGGTCCGGGTCGCGCGCCTCGACCAGTCGGTACGCCCCGTCCGGTATGTGCGCGTCGAGGATGTCACGCCGCAGCTGCACGAGGTCCGACTTCACCTCGCCCTTGTCCAGGATGAAGAACACGTCCGTGCTCTTCAGCGCCTTGACCGCCTGCAGGGTGAGCTGGTCGGGATCGCCCGCGCCAATACCGATGACATGAATCTTTCGCACGCCCCGAGTCTGCCGCACGCCACTGACAACGGATGCACCGCACCCGGGATGGGTGCGGTGCATACATGTGGCGCCGCACGCGGGATGCGCGCGGCGACCTGCGTCCGCGGCCTCCCGGTGTCCGGCGCACGCCGTCCCGCGCGGCCCCGGTCTCAGGCGCAACCTGGCTACGCGCGAACCCGATGTGCAGCACATACGCCGTTGCTCAGGCCGCGTCCCCGCCGCCCAGCCGGGGCGCCCATGCACGCGCGTCGACCGCCGCCCCCTCGCTCTCCAGGACGCCCGCCAACTCCCGTGCCCACACAGCCAGATGAGGGAGGTCGATGCCGTACGGGCGCTCCTGCCCCGCCGTCGTGCACCACTCCTCGGCCGCGCCCGCCCCGCGCCGCAGCAGCCTGGCGCCGCCCGTGATGTTGCCGCGTGCCGCGTGGGTGAGGCCCACCGCGAGCTGGGCGAGGCCCCGCCACAGTCCGCGCTCGTCCTCCGGACCCGACTTCCACGCGTCCTCGAACACCTCGTGGGCGTGGAAGGGCTTGCCCGCCGTCAGCAGGGCCTGAGCTTCGGCGACGGTCGCCCCGGGTGTGCGGACGACGCCCTCCGGCTGCCGTTCGACGCCCTCGGTGCCGTACGGCAGCGGTCTGCCCAGGCCGTCCCGCGGCCGGGCGCTGCGAGCCCGCCCCTCCACGTCCCGGTCGCGCCCCGCGTCGGCCCCGGCCCCGGGCGCGGTGTGCGGGTCGCTCGTACCTCCCCTGCTGTTCACACTCATACGGCGATTGTCGCGCGCTGTCCGGGACGACGCCGAGGGCACCCTCCGGGGTGCGGTAGTGTTGTCCTGCGCGATCACGCGGGTCACCGCGACGAAAAGCGCACCGGGACGTGGCGCAGCTTGGTAGCGCACTTGACTGGGGGTCAAGGGGTCGCAGGTTCAAATCCTGTCGTCCCGACGGTGCGAAGGGTCTTCGCAGGCGAGAGCCTGTGGGGGCCTTTTTCGTTTTGGCCGAGCGCCTGTGCACCTGTGCGCCAGAGCACCGCGGCCCGCGAGAGGCTCGTGGGCGGCATCCCCTGCCAGGTCTGCCCGCCGCCCGCCGGCCCTCCGTACTACGACGACTCCCCGTACGCCTCCGTGACTGGCCTCACCCTTCGCGCCTTGTGCAACTAGTTGCATAAGGCGTTGTTCGTCGTCTACAACAGAGGACATGACACCCCGTACGGAGGCCCCCGTGAGCCGCTACCCGCACCTGCTGAACCCGCTCGACCTGGGCTTCACCACGCTGCCCAACCGGGTACTCATGGGCTCCATGCACGTGGGGCTGGAGGAGGCCGACGGCGGCTTCGAGCGCATGGCGGAGTTCTACGCCGCCCGGGCACGCGGCGGAGTGGGACTCATCGTCACCGGCGGTATAGCCCCCAACGACGCCGGCCGGCCGGGCGAGGGCGGGGCGAAGATGACCACCGAGGCGGAGGCCGAGGAGCACACCGCCATCACCGCCGCGGTGCACGGCGCGGGCGGGAAGATCGCGATGCAGATCCTGCACTTCGGGCGGTACGCCTACCACCCGGACCTGGTCGCGCCGAGCGCCCTGCAGGCGCCGATCAGCCCGTTCGTGCCGCGCGCACTGACCGGGGACGAGGTCGAGCAGACCATCGAGGACTACGCCCGCGCGGCCCGGCTGGCCCGGCAGGCGGGGTACGACGGTGTCGAGATCATGGGCTCCGAGGGCTACCTGATCAACGAGTTCATCGCCCGGCAGACCAACCAGCGCACCGACAGCTGGGGCGGCTCGTACGAGAACCGCATGCGCTTCCCCGTGGAGATCGTGCGGCGGGTGCGCGAGGCGGTCGGCGACGACTTCATCATCATCTACCGCCTGTCGATGCTGGACCTGGTCCCGGGCGGATCCTCGCTGGACGAGGTGATCACGCTCGCCCGCGCCGTGGAGGCCGCCGGGGCGACGATCATCAACACCGGCATCGGCTGGCACGAGGCCCGTATCCCGACGATCGCGACGTCGGTGCCGCGCGGTGCGTACGCCTGGGTGACCAAGAAGGTCATGGGCGCCGTCTCGGTCCCGCTGGTGACGACCAACCGCATCAACACCCCCGAGATCGCCGAGGAGTTGCTCGCCGAGGGGCACGCCGACCTGGTGTCGATGGCCCGGCCGATGCTGGCCGACCCCGACTTCGTCGCCAAGGCCGCGGCGGGCCGCCCCGAGGCGATCAACACCTGCATCGGCTGCAACCAGGCCTGCCTCGACCACACCTTCAGCGGCCGGATCACCTCCTGCCTGGTCAACCCGCGCGCCTGCCACGAGACGGAGCTCGTGCTGTCCCCGACCCGCCGCAGCAAGCGCGTCGCCGTGGTCGGCGCCGGCCCGGCGGGCCTGGCCTGCGCGGTCTCCGCGGCGGAGCGTGGCCACGACGTCACGCTCTACGACGCGGCGGGCGAGATCGGCGGCCAGCTGAACGTGGCCCGCAAGGTGCCCGGCAAGCAGGAGTTCGACGAGACGATCCGCTACTTCCGCACCCAGCTCCAGGACCACGGCGTGGACGTACGGCTGAACACCCCCGTCGCCGCCGGGGACCTGGCCGGCTTCGACGAGGTCGTCGTCGCCACCGGCGTCAGCCCGCGCACCCCCGACATCGAGGGCGTCGACCACCCCAGCGTCGTCGGCTACCTCGACGTGCTGCGCGACGGAGCCCCGGTCGGCGACCGTGTCGCCATCCTCGGCGCCGGCGGCATCGGCTTCGACGTCGCCGAATACCTGACCGACGCCGGCGACAAGGCGAGCGAGGACCCGGCGACGTACTTCCGTGCCTGGGGCGTCGACATGGACTACCGGGCCCCCGGCGGCCTCGCCGCGCCCGAGCGGCCCGCCCCGCCGCGTACGGTCCACCTGCTGCAGCGCAAGGCCAGCAAGGTCGGCGCCGGCCTGGGCAAGACCACCGGGTGGATCCATCGCACCGAGCTCAAGCACCGCGGCGTCACCATGGTCCCCGGTGTCCAGTACGACCGGATCGACGACGCCGGGCTGCACGTCACCGTCGAGGGGACCAGCCAGGTCCTGGAGGTCGACACCATCGTGCTGTGCACCGGGCAGGAGCCGCGCCGGGACCTGTACGAGGAGCTCAGCGCCGCGGGCCGCAGCGTGCACCTCATCGGTGGCGCCGACGTGGCCGCCGAACTGGACGCCAAGCGTGCCATCAAGCAGGGCACCGAGGTGGCCGCCGCTCTGTAGCCGGTCGCCGGTCGCGGGTCGCGGGTCGCGGGTCGCGGGTCACCGGACGCGGGTCGCTGGGTCCGTCGGATCACCGATGCGGGCCCGGCGACTGCGGCCCCGCCGAGGTCACGGCCAACCCGCCCCCGGGACCTCCACGTCGACGGCCAGTACCTGGCCGGTTCCGGCGGGCACCATCTCGCTCGCGGTCATGCCCTGCCATTGGGCGGTCACGACGAAGAGGGTGGTGCCGTCGGGGCCGCCGAGGGCGCAGGCGAAGCCGCCGCGGTCCAGTTCGAGGGTGTGCAGGACCTTGCCGCCCTCGGCGACGCGTACGCACCGCCGGTTGGGGACGTCGGCGTACCAGACGGCCTGGTGCGCGTCGATGCAGATGCCGTCCGGTGTGCCCTCGCCGAGGTCGGCCCAGACACGCCGACGGGAGAGGCTGCCGTCCCCCTCGATGTCGAAGGCGACCAGGCTGTGCCGGTACGAGTCCGCGACGATCAGTGTCGAGTTGTCGGGCGTCACCGCCATCCCGTTGGGGAACGCGATGTCGTCGGCGACCTGGGTGACCGAGCCGTCCGGAGTGACCAGGTGGACGAAGCCGGGCTTGGACGCTTCCCCGGCCATCGGATCGAAGTCAACGCGGTTGACGTAGGCGTTGCCGCGGCCGTCCACCACGATGTCGTTCCAGCCGGGCCTGCCGAGATCCGCGTACGCGACAAGCGTCCCGTCGGGCTCGCGGCGCAGCAGCAGACCGTCCCGCGACGACACGATCAGCAGCTCTTCGGCCGGGGTCCAGGCGGTGCACAGGGGCAGCGACCGGACCTGTGCGACCACCTCGCTGCGGCCGTAGAGATCCAACGCGACGACCTCGCCCGCGGTCCAGTCGGAGAAGTACAGCCGGTCACCGTGCCAGCGCGGCGATTCCACCAGTCCCCGCCCCGTGAGCAGTGTGCGTACCTCGCTCATGACGGTCACGTCCCTTCGCTCGCGTCGACATGTTGCCGGCGTCTCACTCTCCACACGAACGGACACCGCCGAAATCGACACGCGCCGGGGAATCGCCGAGGTTTGGACAGTTCCACCAGGATCGAAAGGATCGACCGAGGTGCCCGCGCTCGGCAGAGTGGCCGTGGACCACGTCCATCGACACATCTTGATCGTTCGCCGCTCGGCGGACACCGACTCGGGGGTAGCCATGCGTAAGCAGAAGAAGATCGGCGCGGCGTTGGCGACGGCGGCGCTGGCCGTGGGGTTCGGCGCGGTGGCGGCACCGTCCGCCCACGCCGCCTCGGGCTGTTGGACCAGTGACAGCATCCACTGGTACTGCAACAACGTCTCTGGCGCAGCGGTCTACGGCATCATCGGCAACAACCACTCCTACCCGGATCCCAACACGATCGTGGGCCGCATGTACTCCAACCCGAGCTGGTTCTACTGCAAGGAGGACGGCCAGGCCTGGGTCGGTGGACCGCACCCGACGCGCTGGCTGATGACGAAGGCCGACAACGGGCAGCTGGGTTTCATGAAGGACACCGCGATCTACAGCGAGACGGATCCCGTCCCGAACTGCTGAGTTTCTGTTATCCCTGAGCGGCCCGCGCGTCTCCACTCCGTACGGGACCCCCACCCCTCAGGAGTGAGCGCGTGAACCAGGACAGCAGCGGACGCCCGATCACCCGGCGCGGAGCGCTTCGCATGGCGGGTGCCGTCACGATGGTGGGCGCCGGTGCCGCCGCGCTCGGTGGCACCGTCCTTGCTCCCGGCGCGGCGGCCGCCGGGGCGTTCGCGCATCCGGGGATGCTGCACACCCGGGCCGACCTGGAGCGGATGGCGGCCAAGGTGAAGGCGGGCAGCGGCCGTTGGAAGGCGGGCTTCGCCAAGCTCGTGGCCAACCGGCATGCGCAGAGCGGCTGGACGCCGAATCCGCAGGCGACGGTGTACCGGGGCTCGGGAAGCCCCCAGAACTACGTCACGCTCTACAACGACATCCACGCCGCCTACCAGAACGCCCTGCGTTGGCACGTCAGCGGCGACACCGCCCACGCCGACACCGCCGTCGCCATCCTCAACGCCTGGTCGGCGAAGCTGACCCAGCTCGACGGCAGCGCGGACCGGTTCCTTGCGGCAGGTCTGTACGGCTATCAGTTCGCCAACGCCGCCGAACTCGTCCGCGACCGCGACGGCTTCGAACTGGCCCGCTTCCAGAAGATGATGCAAGAGGTCTTCGCGCCGCTCAGTGAAGACTTCCTCGTCAACCACAACGGCGCCTACTCCACCAACTACTGGGCCAACTGGGACCTGACCGCCATCGCCTGTGTTCTCGCCATCGGCATCCTCTGCGACGACCGCGACCAAGTCGGCCGCGCGGTCGCGTACTTCAAGCACGGCGAGGGCATGGGCTCCGTCAAGAACGCGATCCCGGTCGTGTACGGCGACGGTCTCGCCGAGTGGGTCGAGGCGGGACGCGACCAGGGCCACGCCCTGCTCGGTGTGGGCCTGATGGGGACCATCTGCGAGATGGCCTGGAACCAGGGCATCGACCTGTACGGATACGACGACAACCGCTTCCTCAAGGGCGCCCAGTACGTGGCCAAGTGGAGCATGGGCGGGGATGTGCCGTACACCGCCAACACCCGCAGGAAGGGCGCCCCGGGCGTGTGGTCGGGCGCGGAGACCGCGAGCCGCGCGGCCGCCGTGGACCCGGCGATGACGCGGCCGATCTGGGCAATGATCGCCAACCATTACACCAAGCGCCGGGGTCTTTCCGCGCCCTACGTCACCCAGATCGCCGCCAAGTCGGCGCCCGAGGGAGGCGGTGGCGACTACGGCCCCAACAGCGGTGGATTCGACCAACTCGGCTTCGGAACACTGACGTTCAGCCGGGACGCGGGGGAGGTCTCTGTGCCGAGGAGCACGCCGGGCCCGACCGGCACCGGCACCGGTACGACAGTCACTCCTTCGGCGACCGGGTCGTCCGCCGCCTCCGCCTCGCCGTCCGCGTCCGGAGCCGCGGGTGGGCGGCCGCAGGGCGGTGACTCCGGCGGCGGCGACCTGGCACTCAGCGGTGCCGGAGGCATCACCGCCATCGCGGGCACCGGTGTCCTGGCCCTTGCGGCCGGCTTCTTCGCGCTGCGTCGACGCCAGGCGGGCGGTCAGGAGTAGGCGTCAGGCTTCCAGCCTGCGCAGCCGTTCGGCGTCGCAGGTCCGGGGGCAGGTGATGCAGGCCTCGGCGGGGCGGACTGTGTAGTAGAGACAGCACCCCGTGCGGGTGCGGGTCGGGTGCACTCGGCCGTCCGCGCCCGTGAGCCGGCGGAAGTCCGCGCCGCCGGGGAACGGCGCCTCGGCGGAGGGCAGCAGGGCGGTGGCGGCCTGTACGGCGTCGTCTTCCTCGCCGAGTGTGCGGCCGAGGTACCAGATCCCCGACACGAGGTCGTCGGCGACCATGCCCCACAGGGCGCGCGGCCCGCGCCTGACGATCGGGCCGAGCGCGGACAGGAGCGGCCGCATGTGGTCGGCGACCGCCGTCCTCAACTCGGCGTGCAGCGACTGCTCGTCGGGCACGACGCGGGCGCCCGGGAGGCGGGCGGCCGGGTCGTCGGGCAGACACACCAGCTCAGACCCCGGCGTGATCATGAACACACCGGACGCGAGGTCGAGCCGTACGTCCTGGGGCCGGAGCAGCGGCACCCGCCGCTCCAGGTACCAGACCCCGCTCATCAGCAGACCGACCGACCACGCGTAGTCGTGGAGAGCGCGGGACGCGGCGACGTCCCGGCGCGCGGTGTGCCCGTAGCGGTCGTGGATCCGCCGGGCCTCGGCCTCGACGAATGCGTCGGCCGCCTCCTGACGGTCGATCAATTCAGCTCCGGTGACCCCGACTTGGTGACCCTCCGCGCTCCCGTCCGCGATATGCACGGTCAGTGCCTCACAGAGGTCGCCCAGGCGCCGGTAGGCGACGGAGAGGCGCCCGGGCACGCCGTGCGGGACGGCGGTCGGCGGGGTCTCCAGGGCCACGGTCATCGGTACTCCTGAGCATGAGACGTCATTGCGGGATCCATAGGTAAGCCTTACCTTACTCAAAGGATCACGCGGACGACTTCGGGGGTGCGGATGTATCGACGGCCGGAAGGTGTGCACGTCACAGCCATTCCATGGCTGGTTGAAAAGTAAAGCATGCCTAACCTAAGCTCACGTTTTGTGACTGCGACCGAACGGGCCGCACCCACGGGTGTGCCCTTCCGTGCCTTCCGGCACATTCCCCTGTTCCTCACCGGCATCGGTGCCCTGCTGCTCTGCGCGGCGCTGAGCCTCGCCCTCGGAGCCCGCTCCATACCCCTGCCCACCGTGGCCGACGCACTGTTCGGCCATGCTCAGGGGCGTGACGCGCTCGTGGTGACCGGGCTGCGGCTGCCGCGTACCGTCATCGGTCTCGCGGTCGGTGCCGCGCTCGGAGTCGCCGGTGCGGTCGCCCAGGGCATCACGCGCAACCCGCTCGCCTCCCCGACCACCCTCGGTATCAACGCGGGTGCCGGATTCGCGGTCGTCGTCGCCATCTTCGCGCTGCATCTCACCAGCCCCGTCGAGTACCTGTGGTTCGCCTTCGCAGGAGCGGCCGCGGCCGCACTGTTCGCCCAGGCGCTCGCCCGGCGTGCCGGGGACATCGACCCCGTACGGCTCGCGCTCGGCGGCACCGTGCTCCAACTCGTCCTGATCTCCTGGACGTCCGCGGTCATGCTGGCCAGCCAACGGACCCTGGACGAGGCGCGGTTCTGGCTCGCCGGATCACTGTCAGGACGTACCTTCGACGTCCTGTGGCCGGTGCTGCCGACCCTGGTGCTCGGGCTGATCGTCGCCATGGCCGTGGCGCCAGCCCTCAACGCCCTTGCGCTGGGCGACGATTCGGCGCAGGCGCTCGGTGTGCCGGTGGCCAGGATCCGGCTGGCCGGAGGCATCGCGGTGGTCCTGCTCGCAGGATCCGCTGTCGCCGTGGCCGGTCCGGTCGCCTTCATCGGGCTCGCCGCTCCCCACCTCGTACGACCGCTGCTGGGCGGCGACCACCGGCTGCTGGTGCCCGGCTGTCTGATCGCCGGACCGCTGCTGCTGCTCTCCGCCGACGTCCTCGGACGTCTCGTGGTGCGGCCCTCGGAGCTGGAGGTCGGCATCGTCACCGCCTTCCTCGGCGCCCCCCTGCTGGCGCTCCTGGCACGGAAGGTGGCCCGATGACCGCCGTGCTCACGGGAGTCGTACGAGCCGGTCGAGCCCGTACCCGCCACCGTCGCCGTGTCCTCGCGTACGGCGTCTGCGCTCTTCTCCTGCTTCTCGTCCTGCTCACCGTCGCCCTCACCACGGGGGAGATGCGGCTGCCCGCGACCACCGCGCTGCGGGCGCTGTTCGGGCTCGGGGACTCCGGTGACGTGCTCGTGGTGCAGCAGTTCCGTGCGCCCCGGGCCGTGGCGGCGATCGTCGCCGGTGCCGGACTCGGCGCGGCCGGCAGCGTCCTGCAGCGGCTGTTCCGCAACCCGCTCGCCTCACCCGATGTCATGGGCGTGACGGGCGGGGCCTCGCTCGGCGCGGTCGCGCTGGTGGCCGCCGGTGCCTCGCAGACGCTCATCCCGCTGGGCGCGCTGGCGGGCGGTCTCCTCGCCGCCCTGCTGCTCGGCGTATTCGCCTGGCGCTCCGGGCTTGCCGTCACCCGGCTCGTTCTCATGGGACTGGCGGTGCAGGCGGGCCTCGCCGCCGCGGTGAACCTGATGATCGTGCGCTTCCCGGCCGAGCTGGCCGGTTCGGCGCTCCAGTGGACGACCGGGTCCGTGTACGGACGCACATGGACCGAGGTGTGGGGCGCGAGCGGTGCCATGGCGCTCGCGCTGATCGCCACCTTCGCCCTGCACCGCTCGCTCGCCGTGCTCGACCTGGGCGACGACTCCGCGGGCGCCCTCGGCCTGCGTACCTCCACAGCGCGCCTCCAACTCCTCCTCATCGCCGTGGTGTTGGCCTCGCTGGCCGCCGCGCTCGCCGGTCCCGTGACCTTCGTGGCGCTCGCCGTACCCCACCTCGTGCGGTTCGTCACGGGACCGCCGACCGCCGGCTCGCTGACCCTGGCCGCTCTCACCGGAGCCGTCCTGCTGCTCGCCTCCGACCTGGTGGTGCAGCACCTGCTGCCCGTCGAAGGGCTGCCGGTCGGCGCGGTCACCGCGACGCTCGGCGCCCCCTGGCTGCTGGTGCTGATGTTCCGCCAGAGCGCCCCCGTCCACCGGAGCCAGACATGACTCGCCCCCAGGAGTCGGCCATGACCCGTCCCGAAGAGTCACCCATGACTCGTTCGCAGGAGCCATCGATGACCGCCGCCAACCAGCTCTCCACGCAGGGACTCGACCTGCGCTACGGCGACCGGCTCGTGGTCGGCGGCCTCGATCTGACGCTGCCCGGCGGCGCCGTCACCGCGATCGTCGGTCCCAACGCCTGTGGAAAGTCCACCCTGTTGCGCGGCCTGAGCCGACTGCTCGCACCGGCCGCCGGGACCGTGGCCCTCGACGGCGCCGACATCCACCGGCTGTCCGCACGTGCGCTCGCCCGCCGGATGGGGCTCCTGCCGCAGCAGCCGGTCACCCCGGAGGCGATCACCGTCGAAGCACTCGTACGACTCGGCCGCTATCCGCACCAGCGGCTGCTGAGCCCCTGGTCCGCCGCCGACCAGACGGCGGTCGAGAACGCCCTGGAGCGCACCGGCACGGCGGAGCTGCGCGACCACCCCGTCGACCAGCTCTCCGGCGGTCAGCGCCAACGCGCCTGGATCGCCCTCGCACTGGCCCAGGACACCGAACTGCTGCTGCTCGACGAACCCACCACCTTCCTCGACCTGCGGCACCAGCTCGACGTACTCGACCTGGTCGCCGCGCTGCACGCCGAGGCCGGCCGCACCGTGGTCATGGTGCTGCACGACCTCGGACAGGCCGCCCGCTACGCGGACCACATGGTGGTCCTCAAGGACGGGCGCCTCGCCGCCGCCGGAACACCCGCCGACGTACTCGACGCGGAGCTGGTCAAGGCCGTGTTCGACGTGGACTGCCGGGTGATTCCCGACCCGGAGACCGGCACACCGCTGGTCGTCCCCAGGAGCAGTGCCCTACGGCGCACCACCGCGTCCGCCTGACCCGCACCTCCGTACCCCTACCAGAAAGACGAACCCCCCATGCTCTTGCGATCCCCCCTGCGCGGAATCGGCCGGCTCCTCGCCGTGCTGCTCGCCGTCGTGCTCGGCACCGCGGCGCTGGCCGCCTGCGGCAGCGACAAGGACTCCGGCACGAAGGACGACGCGGCGAACGCCGGTGCCGCGTTCGCCGGATTCCCGCGCACCCTCAAGACCGTGATGGGTGACGTGAAGATCCCGTCCAAGCCGAAGAAGGTCGTCGTACTCGACACCGGCGAGCTGGACGACGTCACCCTGCTCGGCATCGACCCGGTCGGCGCCGTCGCCCCGCACTTCAAGACGGAGGGCGGCTTCCCGACCTACCTGAAGGGCGAGTTGGACGGCACCAAGGACGTCGGCCCGCTGCTGGAGCCGAACCTCGAACTGATCGCCTCGCTCAAGCCCGACCTGATCCTGTCCTCCAAGGTCCGGCACGAGAAGGTCTACGACAAGCTCAGCGCGATCGCCCCGACCGTCTTCACCGAGACCACCGGCGGCCCCTGGAAGGCCAACCTGAAGGTGCACGCCAAGGCGCTCGGCCTGGAGAGCGAGGCCGCGGCGAAGCTCAAGGAGTACGAGACCCGCGCCAAGGCGCTCGGCGCGGCCATCAAGAAGAAGGACGGCGGCACGATGCCGACCGCGTCGGTCGTCCGCTTCATCGCCGGACCGACCCGCCTGTACCAGTCCAACTCCTACAGCGGCATCGTTCTGAACGACATCGGCCTCAAGCGCCCGGCCTCCCAGGTCTCCGACGACCCGGACGTGACCATGAAGGACGTCAGCCCCGAGCAGATCGACCGTGCGGACGCCGACCTGATCTTCGTCACCACCGCCGACACCCCGGACAAGACCCAGCAGAAGGCCGTCACCTCCAACCCGGTCTGGAAGGACCTGGGCGCCGTCAAGAACAAGAAGGTCTTCGAGGTTCCGGACGAGACCTGGATGTCCGGCATCGGCGTCCAGGCGGCCGAGCAGATGCTCGCCGACGTGGCCAAGGCCACCGGCGTGGACCTTCCGGCAAGTTCGCGGAAGAGGGCTGGATGGAGTCCCTGCGCTACGACGTCGAGCCGTACAACATCCACACCACGATCGTGGAGCCCGGCTACT